>DPMS01000729.1 GCA_003541285.1 Actinomycetota bacterium | reverse complement strand
CCGGCGGCCCGGCGAACCCCCTCACCAGCAGCTTCCTCGGCTATGGCGAGTACACCGTGCTGCCGGTCACCGTTTTGAGCGTACTGACCTTCACCTCCGAGTACGCCAGCGGCCTGATCCGCACCACATTCACAGCAGTGCCGAAGCGCGGCGCGGTGCTCGCCGCCAAGGCAGCGGTCACCGGGGCCGCCGCCCTCATCGCCGGTGAACTGCTCGCCTTCACCTGCTTCTTGTTCACCCAGGCGATCCTGTCTGGCCACCACCGCGGTCTGGCCCTGTCCCACCCCGGCGCGCTGCGGGCCGTGCTCGCCGCCGGCTTCGTCCCGGCCGCCTGCGCCGTGGTAGGCGTCGGGATCGGCGCGGCCATCCGGCACACCGCGGGTGCCATCGCAGCGGCCGTCACGGTGATCTACCTCCTGGCGGTGCTGTGCCTGGTCCTGCCATCCCCGTGGAACGTCAGGCTCGGCAGGTTCACCCTGCCCTTCGCCGCCTATCAGCTGATCACCGCGCATCCTCAACCAGGCCTGCTTTCCCCGGGCCTGTCCATGCTGGTCCTCATCGGCTGGCCTGCCGCCGCCCTGCTGGCTGCCACCCTCGTGATCACCCGCCGCGACGCATGACGCTCCCACGCTCCAGCGATCACAGCTTGATGAACCGAAAGACCACGAGCAGCAGAAAGGCTGGGAACTCATGAAGACCACGCCCGTTACGGCGGCCCTGGCCGTCGTCGAGCTGGCCCGGGCGGCCTGGATCTGGATGGTCCGGTAGCGGCCGGGCGGCCCGGACAAATTTCCTGCACCGCCGTCGGTCACGCCACCCCGCGCCCGAACGGATGATATGTGCTTGAGCGTTAGCGCACTTGCTGGTCCCGCGTAATGCCTGGCCGCTGACCATAATGCTCGTGTGGGCAGTAACGCGCCGCGGTGGAGCGGCAACGTGCACCAGGCCGACTGGATCGCGTCGCGGCTCGCGCCGTGGGAGGACGAGTACATCGTCACGATCGTCGTGCCAGCCGGGTTTGAGGCCTATGCCCGGGTGCTGCACCCTGCCGAGACCCCGAGCACAGGGGATCGCCTGGTCCGCTGGGCGGAGGTGGCCGCGTGGAGCGCGATGCCGCTGCGGGAGGACGCGCAGTTCCATTCGATCGCGCTGCCGCCGACCGCCCCCGGCCGACCGCCCCCGTACGGCGGCCAAGGCCCGCGGGAGGGCAGCCTCTACGTGCCGGACGCCGAAGTGCTCGCCGCGATCCTGCGTGCCTGGACTGCTACGCCGGAGGACTGCTGGTTCTGCGTGTGGGACGGCTTCGGCTGGGACACCGCCAGCACGGTCGCCGCCTTCACCGAGACGGGACGGCCGCCGGAGAGCATTGAGGAGCCGGGGCGGGACCCGGTGCCAGGCCCGGTGCGCGACGGGCCGCGGGTGCACCTGCCGCACCGGGACTACTTCCTCTATCAGGGACCGGCCGAGGCCGTCGTCACACTTGCCAGCTTGGACAGCACCTGGGGGCAATGCCCAAACATCTGGTGGACCGCCGACCGTGCCTGGTGCGTGGCCAGCGAGATCGACCTGCCGTGGACCTACGTCGGCGGCCCCTGCGGGCTGATCGACGCGGTCCTCGCCGACAGCAGGATCGAGGCGCTGCCGGCCGACCCGGCCGACCCGGTCAGCCGTGTCGAGGACTGGGTGGCCGCCTGGGTCGACCAGCTCACCGACGGCTTGATGGCGCGCGGCGCGGCCTCGCTCCGCACGCCCAGGGGATCGGTCGATGCATGGCTGCGACGACCGCGCGGGATCCGCAAAGGCGAACTGCGCATCCAGGTCGCCGGACCCGGTGGCAGCAGCGGCAGCGTCCACCACGGGCTGCTCGGGGACGACCAGAAGCTCCGGCGCGAGGCGCACGACTACCTGACCTTCGCAGTGCTGGACCTCACCGGGATGTGACGCCCCGTTCAAACGGTGCGGCACTCTGCGGTACCGCACCGTAGCCGCCGATCGGTGCGGCTCTCAAGTGCCGGTTCGCTGCGATCATCGCCGCGCATAACGGCCCAATATGGCCCGCTGGTGTCCGCCCGCATGCCATGGGCGTGCCAGTCGCACAAACACCGGTTTCTCACTGGGATAGCTTCAGGAGAACCGGAGCCACGATCGGAGAGAACAATGGGCGTCGAGCTCCACGTCACCGGCCGGATCCAGACCGGGCGGTTCGCTGAGTTCCTGGAGGCCGCGGAGCGCTGGCGGGCCTATCGCGGCGAACGGTCCTGGGCCGTGCCCCGGGTCCTGAGCGGGCTCTCCGGGGAGATGAACTCGGTCCGCCTGATCTTCGCCTACCCCGACCTCGGTGTGTACGAGCGAGAGGACACCGAGGAAGCCCGCGATCGCCGCTACGCGGAAGTGGCCATGGCGATGCCCTTCGACGGGCCGATCGTGTACACGCTGTACCGGGACGCGCTACCGCCACCAGCCTGAACCCCCTGGGCACGTCCCAGGAGTGCTTTCGGGCTGCCGGCGGCGATACCGGCACGGCGGTACGGAACGCCCGCCGAGCGGGCAGCGGACGGGAGAAGCTCACGGGTCATGTCACGCTGCGTGGGTGCCATTGCCCCGGCCCACGATCCGTAGCCGCCGATATGGACGGGTTCAGCGGTTGATCGGCAATGTCACGGCAATGATGCAGATTGGCTGATCTGGCTCGCGGGTCAGTCTCCGGTGTGTGGCGAGTGTGTTCTCATTGCTTGGAGTGCATGCTCAGGTGCCTGAGATGCCAGCCTTGGCTTTGATCCACCGGGCCAGGATGCCGAGGTAGCCGGGGGCCATGTCGGCGCCCGCACCGACCTGGATCCGGTGGCTGGCGCCGGGAAACACCTCAACAGTCAGTGCTGCCCGGTGGTAGCGGCCGGGATGGCATGCCGCGGCACTGAACCGGCGGGTGCTGTCGGCGACGGACACAAGCTCGTCCGCTCCGCCGAAGACCGCCAGGTGCGGGCAGCGCAGCCGCAGCGCGTCCGGGACGGGATCGTGGTCCTGGCTGCGCTTGAGGAACTCCCATAGCCGCTGGTCCATGTCGGACCAGTAGTCAAGGAATGCCTGCGACGGGCGGGCAGAACTGACGATCCGCGCCGCCTCGGCGAAGTCGCCGTCGCGCCGGCCCGCCTCGACAAGCCGGTCGAACAGGGCCAGCATGCGGTCCGCGTCCTGCTCGCCAGCACGGCGCAGCGCGCCGGCCAGCGAGTGGCGCTCCTGCGCGGCCGGAGTCATCCCCGGGCAGCCGCTGGTGATCACCCAGGGCACGTCGTCCCGGCCGGCTGCGGCGCGCAGGGCGACCCAGCCACCCTCGCTGTGCCCGAGCAGCCCCGCCGTACCGGCCTGGACCCCGGGCTGCGCACAGAGGAAGCCCAGTGCGGCCGTGGCGTCGGCGGCAAGGTCGTCCAGGTTCGAATCCAGCCAGTCGCCGGATGAAGAGCCGACGCCGCGCTTGTCGTAGGACAGCACCGCGATCCCCGCGTCCACCAGGTGCTCGCGGATCGGCGGGAAGTACGCGCCGTTGTCACGATCCGATGGCTCGCCTTCGTGCGCCAGACGCTCAAGGGCACCGGCCTGCCGGCGCGGGCGCTGCTCGTGAACGAGGCCGGGGCCTCGGTGTATTCCGCCTCGGAGCTGGCGCGCGAGGAGTTCCCGTAG
>DPMS01000222.1 GCA_003541285.1 Actinomycetota bacterium | reverse complement strand
CAAGCCGTACGTGGCCTACCTCGGCACGCTGGAGCCGCGCAAGAACGTGCCAGCCCTCATCGCCGGCTGGGCTGCCGCGGTCACCGACCTGCCCGACCCGCCGGCGCTGGTGCTTGGCGGCGGCAGCGGCTGGAGCGAGGAAGTGGACGAGGCCGTCGCCGCCGTTCCCGCGCACCTGCGCCTGGTGCGGCCCGGCTACCTGCGTTTCAGTGATCTTCCCGGCTACCTTGGCGGCGCGCTCGTGGTCGCCTTCCCGAGCCGTGGGGAGGGCTTCGGGCTGCCAGTGCTGGAGGCGATGGCCTGCGGGGCGCCGGTGCTGACCACGCACCGCACCTCCCTGCCCGAGGTGGGTGGCGACGCGGTCGCCTACACCGAGCCGGACTCCGGCAGCATTCAGGCGGGCCTGCGCGCCCTCCTCGACGACCCGGTGCGGCGGCAGACCCTCGGCGCCGCCGGGCACGACCGGGCGCAGGAATTCTCCTGGGCCGCGTCGGCCGAGGCGCATCTCGCCTCGTACCTGCGTGCGGCCGGCCGGCGGGACGAGTAGTCTGCGTCTCCATGTCATCACAGCCGGTTATCCCTGCCCGTCCCGAGCAGCTTGAGGCCATCCTGCTTGTCGGTGGCCAGGGCACGCGGCTGCGCCCGCTGACGATCAGCACCCCCAAGCCCCTGCTCCCCACGGCGGGCGTCCCGTTCCTGGCCCACCAGCTGGCCAAGGCCGCGGCCGCCGGGGTCACCCGGGTGGTCCTCGCCACCTCCTACCGGGCGGCGATGTTCAGCGAGTGCCTCGGTGACGGCAGCGCGTTCGGCCTGGAGATCGTGTACGTCCAGGAGGACACGCCGCTGGGGACCGGCGGCGCCATCCGGAACGCGGCCCAGGCGCTGCACAGCGCCCCGGCCAGCCCGGTGATCGTGCTCAACGGGGACGTCCTGTCCGGGCACGATCTGGCTGCCCAGCTCGATCTGCACAGCAAGATGGATGCGGCCGTCACCCTGCACCTGGTGGAGGTCCCCGATCCGGCCCGGTTCGGCTGCGTGCCGACCGACACTGACGGGCGGGTGACCGCGTTCCTGGAGAAGACCCCTCACCCGGTCACCAACCGGATCAACGCGGGCTGCTACGTCTTCCGGCGCAGCGTGATCGACGTGATCAAACCCGGGGTGGTGACCTCGGTGGAGCGGGAGACGTTTCCCGGCCTGATCGACGCCGGTGAGGTCGTGATGGGTTACCCGGACACGTCATACTGGCTCGACGTGGGTACCCCGGAGGCTTTCGTTCAGGGTTCTTGTGATCTTGTCCTGGGGCGGCTGCACTCGCCAGCCCTGCGCGCCAGCGGCGTGCCGGGGGAGATGCTCGTGCTCGAAGGTGCGCGGGTGGACCCGGCGGCACGGGTGACCGGCGGCACCGTGGTCGGGGCCGGCTGCCTGATAGAGGCCGGGGCTCAGGTGGCGGGCAGCGTGCTGTTCGACGGGGTGAGAATCGGTGCGGGCGCACAGGTCAGCGCCTCGGTACTCGGCTGCGGGGTTCAGATCGGGGAGTCGGCGGTGCTGGAGCGGGCCGTGATCGGCGACGGCGCACGCGTGGCCACCGGCAACGAACTGCGGGCCGGGATGCGGCTGTGGCCGGGGGTGGACCTCGGCCCGACATCGGTCCGCTTCTCTACGGACGTGTGAACCGGCGTGTCCGCGGCGGTGGCGCAGCCCGCGGCCGGGAACACGCCTGACGCGGCGCAACTGGGCGCCGGGCCACTGACCGGGCGCTGGCAGGCGCCCTACCCCCTCGATCTGGTCAGGGCGCTGTCGGTGCACCGGCGGGGCCGCGGCGACCCCGCGTTCCGGATCGACGCCTCGGGTGCGGTCTGGCGGACCTCACGCACCCCGCAGGGCCCCGCCACGCTGAGAGTCAGTGCCGGCCCGGCAGGCCCGGGCGGGCCAGCCCCGGGCGGGCCGGACGCGAACGGGGTTGGCGGGGGTGGGGCCGGGAGCTGGGATCCGGACGGCGGGGCCGGGAGCGGCCCTGCGGTGCTCGCCAGCGCCTGGGGACCTGGTGCCGCCTGGCTGCTTGCGTCCGTCCCCGATCTCCTCGGCGCCCGCGACGACCGGACCGGCTTCCGTCCCGTGCATCCGGTGCTGCGGGAAATGGACCGGCGGTACCGGGGGCTGCGGATAGGCCGGTCGGACCGGATGCTGGAGGCGCTGGTGCCGGCCGTGCTGGAGCAGAAGGTTGTCGGCGCGGAGGCCTCCCGTGCCTGGCGGCTGCTGTTGTACAGGTTCGGGGAGCCCGCACCGGGGCCCGCCCCGCATGGGATGCGGGTCTTCCCGCCGGCCCGGGTCTGGGCGCGGATACCGTCCTGGGAATGGCACCGGGCAGGCGTGGAACTGGTACGCGCCAGGACCATCATCGGTGCCGCCGCGGTCGCTGACCGGCTGGAGGAGATCGTGTCCATCACCCCGGCCGAGGCTGACCTGCGGCTGCGCTCCCTGCCCGGGATCGGGCCGTGGACGTCCGCCGAGGTCCGCCAGCGGGCCTGCGGCGACTGCGACGCGGTGTCGGTCGGCGACTACCACCTGCCCGGGGCGGTCGGCTGGGCGCTGGCCGGGCGGAAGGTGGACGACACCGGCATGCTGGAACTGCTCGCCCCCTACGCCGGGCACCGGCACCGGGCCGCCAGGCTGGTGGTCCTGTCCGGCCTGCGGCCGCCGCGCCACGGTCCCCGGAACGCCCCGCGCGACTACCGGTCGATCTGACCGCCGCGGGCATGCGCGGCCCGGAGTCTGCGCGGCCCCCGGATTCTGCGCGGCCCGGCGCCAGTGCTGCCTGGCGCCGGTGCCGCCCGGCGCGCTCAGGCGGCGTGCTGGTGGACCGGGGCCGGAGCGGTCTCGGTCGCGGCCGGCGCCCGGGGCGCAGGCACGCGGCCCGCGACCGCAGCGGCCTCAGCGGCAGCGGCCTTCGCCGCCAGGTACTCGTTCGCTTCGGTGAAGTCCGGTGCCGTGTCCGGGTACCGGAAGGCTATCCACAGCGGGCCACCGGCGGAGGCGAGCAGCATCAGCGCACCCACCACCCAGTTGATCCACACATAAGCGGGCATGACTGCCTCCTCAGAACCGGCCGGCAGCGACCTGCCGGTCACCTGCAACGGGGTCGATGCCGTGGGGGGTGGTCAGCGTGCGCCAGCGTGCTACGGACGGCGGGGGAAGTGGCTGCACCGTGCTCATCCCAACGCGCCTCTAATGCGGCATGGCTACTGCCATTACGATCGTCGGCCAGCCGCGCCCGGTATAGGCACATTGGTCGGGAACGGCCGGGACCAATGGCCTGAGCCTGCCATCGATGGGCACCTGGTGAGCCGGATCCGGGCGCCAGGCGCGGTGATCACCTCACCGCATACCTGCGGGCGGCCGCCAGGGGAAGGGTGCCAGATCGGGCTCCACCCAGCCGGTCCTGGCCGCGGCAGAGGCCAGGACCCGCGCCGGGTAGTGCCGCGCCAGCAGTCGTTTGTCCAGCAGTGCGGGGGAACGTTGGGCGAATGAATCGAAGTCGGTGCCGGGCGGGCCAGCGGCGACATGATGGGCGACGATCTCGGTCCAGGCCCGGGTGACCGTGGCGTTTGCCTCCAGCCCGGACGGCAACTGAGGGAGGCTCCGGGGCTGGTGGTTGCGCCCGCAATTAGAGTGCCGCTATGAGCGATGCGCCCGCCCCCAGCACGCCGGCCCCCTCCGCCAGGCAGCCCGGCCCATCGGACAGCGCCTTGCGGCGCGCGCTCGCCCGGGCGAGAGACGGCAAGGCCCTCGACCCGGCCGAGGCCGTCACCTTGCTGCACGCGCGCGGCGACCACCTCACCGCGCTGCTCGAACACGCTGGGCGGGTACGCGACGCCGGCCTGGCCGCCGCCGGGCGGCCGGGTGTCATCACCTACTCGCGCAAGGTCTTCATCCCGCTNNGGCTGCAAGGAGGCGCTGTTCACCCTGGGCGACCGGCCCGAGGACCGGTGGAAGGCAGCCCGCGAATGGCTGGACGCCAGCGGGTACGACAACACCCTGTCCTACGTCCGGGCGATGGCGATCCGGGTCCTGGAGGAGACCGGGCTGCTGCCGCACCTGAATCCGGGCGTGCTCAGCTGGCAGGACTTCCAGCGGCTCAAGCCGGTGGCGCCGTCCATGGGGATGATGCTGGAGACCACGGCGGCCCGGCTGTTCACGCAGCAGGGCGGGCCGCACTTCGGCAGCCCGGACAAGGACCCGGCGGTCCGGCTGCGGGTGCTGGAGGACGCAGGCCGCTCCGCGGTCCCGTTCACGACCGGCATCCTGATCGGGATCGGGGAGACGCTGGCTGAGCGCGCGGATTCGCTGTTCGCGATCCGGCAGGTGGCCCGCGAGTACCGCGGCATCCAGGAAGTGATCGTGCAGAACTTCCGCGCCAAGCCGGACACGAAGATGCGCGGGGTGCCCGATGCCGACCTGGCAGACCTGGCGGCGGCGATCGCGGTCGCCCGGCTGGTACTCGGCCCGTCGATGCGGATCCAGGCCCCGCCCAACCTCATCGGCGATCAGTACCGGCTCATCCTGGCCGCGGGCATCGACGACTGGGGCGGCGTGTCACCGCTGACCCCCGATCACGTCAATCCCGAGCGTCCCTGGCCGCAGATCGACGACCTGGCCGCCCGTACCGCGGCGGCCGGGATGACCCTGCGCGAGCGGCTCACGGCCTACCCGCCGTATCTGGCCGAACCCTGGCTGGACCCCCGGCTGGCGGCCCATGTGGCGGCGCTCGCCGAGCCGGGGACCGGGCTGGCCCGCGAGGGCGCCATCCCGTCCGGACTGCCCTGGCAGGAGCCCGACGGCGGCTGGGGCGAGGCGGCCGGGCGGACGGATCTGCACGTCACGATCGACACCACCGGCCGGACGGCGGGCCGGCGCGACGACTTCGGCGAGGTGTACGGCGACTGGGCCGAAGTCGCGGGCCGGATCGACCCCTCAGCCAGGCCGGCGGTCGCGGGCCGGCCGGCGGTCGCGGGCGGGCCGGCGGGCGGCAGCCGGTTGGCTGCTGGCGGCGCCGGGGCGGGGGGGACGGCAACCGGCGCTCCCTGGCGGCTGCGTCCGGAGGTGGCCGCGGCCCTGCGGGCGGCCGAGCGTGACCCGGCCGGCATCACCGACGCGCAGGCCCTGGCGCTGCTCGATGCCGACGGACCGGAACTGGAGGCGCTGGCCGGCCTGGCCGATGCGCTGCGCCGCGACGCCGTCGGCGACGACATCACCTACGTGGTCACCCGCAACATCAATTTCACCAACGTCTGCTACACCGGCTGCCGGTTCTGCGCGTTCGCGCAGCGCCGCACCGATGCCGATGCCTACACGCTCTCGCTGGCGCAGGTCGGCGACCGGGCGGAGGAGGCGTGGCAGGCGGGTGCGACCGAGGTGTGCATGCAGGGAGGCATCCATCCCGACCTGCCGGGCACCGCCTACTTCGACCTCGCCGCGGAAGTGAAGCGCCGCTGTCCGGACCTGCATGTGCACGCGTTCTCCCCGATGGAGGTGGTCAACGGTACGGCCCGCACCGGGCTGCCCATCCGGGAGTGGCTGGCCCGGGCGCGTGAGGCAGGCGTCGGGTCGCTGCCGGGGACGGCGGCGGAGATCCTCGACGACGAGGTCCGGTGGGTGCTGACCAAGGGCAAGCTCCCCGCCTCGGCCTGGACCGAGGTCATCACCACCGCGCACGAACTGGGCATCCCGACCACCGCGACGATGATGTACGGGCACGTGGACACCCCNNGGCCACCTGCGGGTGATCCGCGGCATCGCCGAGCGCACCGGCGGGTTCACCGAGTTCGTGCTGCTCCCGTTCGTGCACGACAGCGCCCCGATCTACCTGGCGGGGCTGGCCCGGCCGGGCCCGACCCGGCGGGAGAACCGCGCCGTGCACGCGCTGTCGCGGGTGATGCTGCACGGGGCCATCAGCAACATCCAGTGCTCCTGGGTCAAGCTGGCCGGCGAACTGTGCCGGGATGTGCTCAGCGGCGGCGTCAACGACATCGGCGGCACGCTGATGGAGGAGACCATCAGCCGGATGGCCGGGTCCCAGCAGGGTTCCTACCGGACCATCAGTGAACTGGCTGCCATGGTGACGCCGCTCGGCCGCCCCCTGCGCCAGCGGACGACTCTCTACGGAAACCCTTCCGCCGAACGCCTCGCGGCATCGGCGGCCAGCGACGGAGTGTGCATGTCCGTCCGCGGCAACCGGACCACGCTCCCGGTGGCCACCCGCTGACCGGCCCGCCCTGCTGGCCAGCGGCCTCGATTCGCCGGCCGGCGGATGCTGCACTGTGGCTCCGGCGATATGGCCACAAGCGTGAGGAAACACACACTCCTGCCCCGGCGCGCGGATGGGCCTGAAACAGTAGGGTCTACTCATATTTAGGTAAGGCTTACCTAAATATGAGGCGATTGGGCAAAGATCCTCCGAGGATGACAGCCGTGCCGGTTACGTGCTCACCGGCGCTGCCGGCCGCGCGCTCCGCCTTCCCGCCTGCGGCCCCGGGGAGGATTCATGGCTGTACGCGACGCCGTCGGCAGGGGCGATAGTGCGCGGCCGACGGCGAGCCTGCCGGCGCGGCCTGGGTCACGGGCTCGCCGACGGCCACTCACGGTGCTGCTCCCGCTGTTCGGTTCGGGACTGGTCGTGATGCTGGCCGACACCGACGCCGGCAGCCTGATCACCGCGTCACAGTCGGGTGCCTCCTGGGGGTACCGGATGGTCCTCCCGCAGCTCATCCTCGTCCCCATCCTGTATGTGGTGCAGGAGATGACCGTCAGGCTCGGTGTGCTAACCGGCACCGGCCATGGCGCCCTGATCCGTGCGCGGTTCGGCCGGGGGTGGGCGGTGCTGTCCGCCGGCACCCTCTTCCTCTCCGCGATTGGTGCGCTGATCACCGAGTTCGCCGCCGTCGCCGGGGTGGGTGAACTGTTCGGCGTCTCCCGCTGGCTGACCATCCCGGTGGCGACGGCCCTGCTGATCGGGCTTGCCCTGACCGGCAGCCATCGGCGGGTGGAGCGTATTGGCATCGCACTTGGCCTGGCCGAGCTGGCCTTCCTCCCTGCGATGCTGCTGGGGCACCCCAGCGCTCGCGCGCTGGCGCACGGGCTCGTCTCCCTGCCCATGAGCCACGGCTCGTACCGTTACCTGCTCGCGGCCAATGTCGGGGCCGTGATCATGCCATGGATGGTCTTCTACCAGCAGGGGGCGGTTACCGATAAGGGCGTGGACGCCACCCGGATCCGCCGGGAGCGCGCCGGCACGCTGGTGGGCGCGGTGGTGACCCAGGTTGTCATGATCGCCGTCGTTATCACCGTCGCCGCCACGATCGGGCGCCAGCACCCGGACGCCTCCCTCGGCACCGTCGGCCAGATCTCGGCGGCGCTGCGGCCCTCGCTGGGCGTGGTCGGTGCCAAGGTCCTGTTCGGCGCTGGCATGCTCGGCGCGGCGCTGGTGGCTGCCCTCGTCTCCTCGCTTGCCGGGGCATGGGGCCTGGCGGAGATCTTCGGCTGGCAGCACACCCTCAACGCGCGGCCTGGCCGCAAGACCGCCAAGTTCTACCTCAGCTACGCGCTTGCCCACGTGGCAGGCGCGGTCCTGGTCCTGGCCAGCGTGGACCTGATCGGTCTCTCCATTGACGCCGAGGTGATGAATGCCCTGCTCCTGCCGATCGTGCTCGGCTTCCTGCTGGCGCTCGAAGCCAGGGCGCTGCCAGCCGCACACCGGATGCGGGGCGGGCGCAAGTACCTGAGCTGGGCACTCTGCCTGCTGGTCATGGGATTTGGGCTGTACCTGATCCCGTCCACCCTCGGCCTGTTACGCACGCCCCGCCCCGGCGGGATTGGCCATCCGCCCTTCATACTCTGCTAATCGGTATATAAAGATGGCTTGCGCAGAAGATTCTTGCAGGAACCCACGTTTCTCACCTGACCGCGCTGGCGGCCGGGGCGCAGCACGGCTACGGGATCATGACCGACGTCGGGCAGATCTCCGGCGGTCAGGTCCAGTTGCGTGCCGGGACGCTGTACGCAGCCCTGCGCGCGGTGACTGGCCGGCGGCGCCCGGGCGCCGCCGGCCCGCTCGCGGCTAACGGATGATCATGAACTGGCCGGGGTCGCGGGGCGGGCGGTCCGGGGCCGGGGCCGCCGGGTGGCCGACGCCGACCGCGCCCATCGGATCCCAGTCAGCGGGCAGCCCTAGCGAGCGGCGGGTCGTCTCCCGGCAGAACATCGTGCTCGACACCCAGCAGGAGCCGAGGCCCTCGACGGCGAGCGCGACCAGCAGGTTCTGCACGGCGGCGCCCATCGCGACCACGAACATCTCCCGTTCGGAAGCGTTACGCCGCTGGTCGGGGTAGGTGTGGGCGGCCTCGGCGTGCAGGCAGGGCACGATCAGCAGCGGCGCCCGGCGCAGCGGCTCACCGCGCCGCACCCGGCGGGCGATCTGTTCCTGCGTGAACCCGTCCCCGCACAGGTCGGTGATCCAGGCCTCGAGCATGTCGTCGAGCAGGGCGGTCCTGGCGCCCGGCGACTCCAGCACGGCGAACCGCCACGGCGTGGAGTGATGCGGCGCGGGCGCGGTGATGGCCGCGGCGATCGCCCGGCGGACCGCGGCGGCGTCCACCGGCGCGTCGGTGAAGTCGCGCACTGTCCGCCGGGCGGTGAGGACCTCGGCCGAGCCGAACCGGAACATGTCTTCGGCGGCGGGCCGGATGAGCGCCTGCGCACCGGGCCCGTCGGCGTCGGTGACCAGGTACGCCAGGCCGCGCACGATCGCCACCGGGATGCCGGACGTCTTCTCCTTGACCAGGTCGCCGGCCGCGGCCAGTTCGTCGGCCACGGCGGTGAGGGTCACCTCCAGCTGGGTCCCGAACGTGTCGGCCTGCCCGCGGTGATCGCGCAGCGGCAGCACACCAGCCGCGCCGATCGCGGTGTCAGTCTGGCCGGCCCGCCACGGCCGGCCCATGGTGTCGGAGATGACGACCCCGATCCGGGCACCGAGCCTGCCGGACAGAGCCTTGCGCAGCCTGCGCGCGGAGCCGTCGGGATCCTCCGGCAGGAGCACCACGGTCCCCGGGACGGTGTTGGAGGCGTCCACTCCGGCCGCGGCGAGCACCAGCCCGTGCCGGGTCTCCACGATCCGGGACTGGCCCCGGCGGGCCACCACCCGGACCGTCTCGGCATCGATGGCCTCGTCCCGGCCCATGCGGACGACCCGGCCCTCGGCCTTGCTGACGATCTTGGAGGTGATCACGACGATATCGCCGCCGGCCAGCCCCGGAGCCGCGTCGGCGATCAGCTGGGCCAGGTCGGCGCCGGGCCCGATCTCGGGCAGGCTTGTCACCCCGGTGACGCTGATGGCTGGCGCTGCCCCGGGTACGGGGCCAGCCGGACCGGTGCGTGCGTTCATCCGCTCAGCTCCTGGGCCAGGTCGAGTGCGGCACGGGCGATGGCCGCGGTGGCGGGCAGGTCGCTCATGTATAGCGGAACCGCCCGGACCGCGATGCCCGCCAATTCCGGCGCGTCCAGTGCGCCCTTGTCACGCTCGTCCACCAGCCAGCCGTTGAGCAGGGCCGGCCCGTAATGGACGGCCACCCCAGCCGCCGTGGCCTCGACGCCGATGGCGGCCAGGCACTTGTCGGCCATGCCCCGCACCGGCGCGCCACCGATGATCGGCGACACCCCGACGACAGTCTTGGCCCGCACCGCGTCGGCGATGCCGGGGACAGCGAGGATGGTGCCGATGCTCACGACGGGGTTGGACGGGGGGAACAGGACCACGTCTGCCAGGGCGATGGCTTCTAGCACGCCGGGCGCGGGCGTGGCCTGGGCAGCTCCGGTGACGACGAACCCGGCGGCGGGCACAGCCGCGTGCAGCCGCACCCACCACTCCTGGAAGTGGACGGTGCGCTCACCCTCCTCGTCGCGCAGGACGACGTGAGTTTCGATCCGGTCATCGGACATCGGCAGCAGGGTCACCCCGGGCTGCCAGCGCTGGCACAGCACCCGGGTGGCGGCGGACAGCGGCAGGCCAGCCCCGAGCATGCTGGTCCGGTGCAGATGGGTCGCGATATCCCGGTCACCCAGGCCGAACCAGTCGGGCCCGGCGCCGTAGGCGGAGAGCTCAGCCAGGACGGTGTAGCTTTCCTCCTGGCGTCCCCAGCCCTGGTAATCGTTGATGCCACCGCCGAGGGTGTACATCACGGTGTCCAGATCCGGCGAGACGTGCAGGCCGAACAGGGTGATGTCATCGCCGGTGTTGCCGATGACGGTGATCTGGGAGTCCGGGGCGGCGGCCTTCAGCCCGCGCAGGAAACGCGCGGCCCCGACCCCACCGGCGAGCACGGTGATGCGCATGGCGGCCAGTCTGGCAGTCCTGGAAAGCTGGCCAGGAACCTGGCCCCCGGTCGCCACCCCGGTGTGACCGGGCCGGTGCAGCCGGCCGGCCCCGGCCGCGGCGCCCCTGGCAGGCGCGGGCGCCGCACCGCCAGATGGCCCTGTGATCCCAGCATTCTGGTGGGACTTACCTGTCATGTGTGGTCAATCTGTCGGCCATTATCACGTATCCCGCTTGACGCGGCGCAAGACACGCGCGTGTAATTTCACTTGTGTAGTTCGCGGCCAGCAGGGGAGTGGTTGCGTGGCAACGGGGGTTCAGGAGGGCAGGAGGTGCGCCGTGGCTGAGGTCGTCCCGCTCGGCATATTCGGTATCGACGAGGACGACGCCGGGGGCCTGGGCTGGCAGGACCGCGCCCTGTGCGCGCAGACCGATCCGGAGGCGTTCTTCCCGGAGAAGGGCGGCTCGACCCGGGAGGCCAAGAAGGTCTGCCGCGGTTGCGAGGTGAGGGCAGAGTGCCTCGAGTTCGCCCTCGAACATGATGAGCGTTTCGGCATCTGGGGTGGCATGTCCGAACGCGAACGGCGCCGCCTCAAGCGCGAAACCGGGTAGCCGGCCGGCCAGGCGGGCGGTGTCAGGCAGACGGGGTCTTGGCTGTCTGCCTGCCCGGCTGCCGTGGGTTCGCGTATTGTTCACGGGTGCCCCCTCCTTGCTGGGACCAGGTCGGCGAGCCCGCCCGGATGCCCGGCAGGTGACCTCTATGAGCAGCAAGCGGATACGTGTCGCCCAATAACTCGCAGGTCCAGCACGTTGTCACCGCGGTCATCGTTGCCCACGATGGAGCCGCGTGGATTCCGCGTGTCACCGAAGCCCTGCTGAACCAGAGCCGTCAGGTCCAGCGCGTGGTCGCGGTCGATACCGGCAGCAGGGATCGCAGCGGTGCCATGCTCGCCGAGTCGCTGGGCCGCGGCGCCGTCTTCGGGATGGACCGTGGTACCGGTTACGCGGCCGCCGTCACCCAGGCGCTGCGTCACCGGGCTGCCAATACTCACCTGCAGCCCGCCGCCGGCATGCCGGCGGAGCGTGTCGAGTGGGTGTGGCTGCTGCACGACGACTGCGAGCCCGAAACGGATGCTCTGGAGCATCTGCTCCTCGCTGCCGAGCAGATGCCGGCGGCAGCGGTGCTCGGCCCCAAGCTCATGGACTGGTCAGACCGGGACATGCTGCTGGAGGCCGGGGTCGGTATCGACCGCGTCGGCCGCCGGATCACCGGGATCGAGCCACGCGAGGTCGACCAGGGCCAGCACGACGGGGACCGGGACGTGCTCGCGGTGAGCAGCGTCGGCATGCTCGTCAGGCGCGACGTCTGGGAGGAGGTCGGCGGGTTCGATCCCGGCATGATGCTCTACCGGGAGGACGTCGACTTCTGCTGGCGGGTGCAGGCGGCGGGCTATCGGGTACGGGTGGTCACCGACGCCGTCCTGTACCACGTCGAGGCCTCCGCCCGGAACCGGCGCGAGGCGTCAGCCGCCCCCCGGCGCGGGCGCCAGGACCGCCGGAACGGGCTGCTGGTGCTCCTTGGCAATCTTCCGGCCAGGCCCATGCTCTCGGCACTGGTCGACAACCTGGTGCTGTCGGCCCTGCGGACGTTGTTCTACCTTGTCGCCAAGCGGGCTAGCGCGGCACTGGACGAAGCGGCGGCGGTCGCCGCGGTACTCGGCCATCCGCTGCGCCTGCTCACCGCCCGGCGCCGCAGGTCCCGCGGCCGGCGTACCGCATACAGCCGCCTGCGCGCCGACGTGCCGCCCGGCCGGTCGCTCCGCAGGCTGGCCGAGTTCGCGACCGGCGCTCTGTCGAAATCGCTCCCGGTGGACACGGTCGGCAGTCACCACGCGACCGACGACCCCACGGACGACGACTCGCTGCTGGTGGACACCGGCGTGGTGCAGCGACTGCTCACCAATCCCGGGGTCCTGCTGTTCCTGGCCCTCACCACGATCACGCTGGTGGCCGAGCGCTCACTGCTCAGCACCAGCCCGCTCGGCGGTGGCGCTCTTGTTCCCGCCTGGGGCGGGGCGTCCGGACTGTGGTCGCAGTACCTGCAAGGCTTCCACCCGGCCGGGATCGGCACGGCCGCCAGCACACCACCATATGTCGCGGTGATCGCCGCGCTGGCGACGCTGCTCGGCGGGAAGCCCTGGCTCGCCGTGGACGTCATCCTGATCGGCTGCGTCCCACTCGCCGGCGTCACCGCCTATCTGGCGTCGCGGCGGGTCACCAGGTTCGTGCCCGCCAGGATCTGGGCGGCAATGTCGTACGCACTGCTGCCGGTGGGCATGGGCGCGGTGGCCGCCGGCCGGCTCGGCACCGCGCTGATGCTCGTGCTGCTGCCGCTGATCGCGGTGATGGCCGCGCGTGTCTTCACCCACGGGCAGCGGCGGGCCCGCCGCGCCGCCTGGGCGGCTGCCCTCGCAGTTGCCATCGTCGCGGCGTTCGTGCCGCTCGTCTGGGTGATCGCCGTTGTCGCCATGGCGCTGGGCGCGCTCGTCTTCGGCCGCGGCCGTCCGGCGGTCATGATCAACGCCGGGATCGTCGCGGTGGTCCCGATGGTGCTGCTCCTGCCATGGAGCCTGACGCTGGCCGCCCATCCGTCACAGTTGCTGCTGGAAGCGGGCCTGCAACCGCCCGCACTCGCCGGGTCCGGCCTGACCGCGCGTTCCCTGCTGCTGCTGTCGCCCGGTGGCCCTGGCCTCCCGCCCTACTGGGTGACCGCGGGCCTGGCCCTTGTAGCGGCCATCGCGCTGGTGGCCAGCGTGCGCCGGACGCCGGTACTGGCCGGGTGGGCCGCGGTACTGGTGGGGCTGTTCGCCGCCGCCGCGCTCAGCAAGGTCATCGTCACCCCCACGGTCGGCGGCGATCCTGTGCACGCCTGGCCTGGGCCGGCGCTGGTATTCGCCGGGGCAGGCCTGCTGCTGGCGGCGCTGGCCGCTGCTGATTCATTTCCTGGCAAACTGGGTTCTGGCCGGTGGCGTGCCCCTAGCGGACTGGCGATCGTGGCACTGGCCGCCGTGGCCTGCACGGCGCCGGTGCTGGCGGCAGCGGCCTGGGTGACAACAGGGGTGCAGGGCCCGGTCGCCCCGGCAGCGGGGCCGGTGCTGCCGGAGTTCGTCTCCGTATCCTCCGCCACCGGGCTGCGCCTGCGCACCCTGGTGCTGCGGCAGGGCCCACACGGCACGGTGGAGTATTCGGTCCTGGGCGCGACCGACCCGCTGATCGGGGCGAATGAGCTCACCACGCCACCGTCCGCGCAGCGGGCACTCAATCTCAGCGTGGCGGCGCTGACCGCGCCCTACGGCGGTGCGGCCCAGGACCAGGGCCGCTCGCTGGCCCAGTTCGGCATCGGCTACGTGCTGCTGCCAGCGCCCGTTGACGCCGCCCTGGCCAGGCTGCTCGACGGGGTGGCGGGGCTGCGCCCGGTCAGCCAGACCTCGGCCTTCGAACTGTGGCGGGTCTCGGACACCGCGGCCCGGGTGCGCGTGCTGGAACCCAATGGCGCGGTCGTCCCCCTCCAGTCGGGCACAGTGACTGTGGCCGGGGCGAAGGCGCCCGCGGCGGGTGGAACACTGGTGCTCGCCGAGCCGGCCGGGGGCTGGAGTGCCAGCCTCAACGGGCGCCCACTGACCCCGCTCGCCGCACCTGTCGGCGGCTGGGCGCAGGGGTTCCGGCTGCCGCCCGGCGGTGGATCGCTCACGATCAGCCGCAGCGACCTCGGCCGCGTCGTGGCGGTAACGCTGGAGGCCCTCGCGGTGGCAGTGGTGGCGGGGCTCGGCCTGCCAGGCGCCCGGACTGCTGGTGAGGCTGACGAGGAGGCCGAAGTGGCCGCCGGCTGGCGCCGCAGTGGCCGGGGAAGGGACGGCGCACGCGGCAAGGCCCGGGAGAAGACCCGCGGCCATGGCCCCGGGCGGCGCGGCAGGGGACGGCCGGACGGTGCGCCCCGGCTCCCTGGACGGCGGCAGCCAGCCCCGGCGCCAGGCGATGCGCGGGCCGGCGCCCGGGCCGGTATGCCGGGTGATGTGGCTGGGCCATCCCTTCCGGGGGAAGCGGTCCCCTTCCCGGCTGGGCGTGGACCGGACACCCGGACGCTGGCGGGCCGCGGCCGCGGCGGGGAGGACAGGCCCGGGCGGGGCGGGACGTACCCGCCGCCGGGCGCCCCTGGCTACCCCGATGACCACACTGGCCCAAGGCGGCGTGATGTGGGCATGGACCCTGGCCGGCCGCAGTCGGAGCGCAGACCATATCCAGAACGCGCCGGCCGGGGCGGCCCCGCGCCAGCGGTGCCTGGCCGTGGTGGGCGGCCGGGTTATGACACCGATGCCGGGCCGGGTAGCTGGCCGGGTTATGCGCAGGATCCTGGCCGTGGTGGGCGGCCGGGTTATGACACCGATGCCGGGCCGGGTAGCTGGCCGGGTTATGCGCAGGATCCTGGCCGTGGGCGGGGCGGCCATCAGCGGGATCGTGGCCGTGGGCGCCGTGGCCGTACGCCGGATCCTGGCCGTGGGCGGCCCGGCTATGAACAGCCCTCCGGTCCCGCAGGCAGGCCAGATTTCGAGCAGGTTCCCGGCCGGGGTGGCGCGCCGGGCTACGACTCCGCACCATACGGCGCCCCCCCCGCTTCTCCCCCGGAGCGCGGTAGCCGGTGGCGCCGGGGTGGGCGGTCTGGCGGCGGTGCGCGGCCTGAGCAAGGTACGGCCCCACGGCCCACTGAGCGTTCCGGCCAGGGCGTACCCCGTGGCCGGCTGCCGGGCGATGACCGGGGGCTGTCGCCACTGCCGCCGTTGCCTCCCCGCAGGCACAGATCACCCGACGACTACCCAGATGGCGCAGGGCCGGCCGACTGGGATGCTGAGCCGCGGCCCGACCGGGGAGCGTCTGACTGGTGAAAGGCCTGAGTGCGAACCGAATCCTCGCGCCCTTGCTGGTCGTCATAGCGCTGGGCGCGGTCTACGGGCTGGCCTCCTTCGGCAGCTTCACCAAGCTCGGGGCCAGCGGGCAGGTGGCGCCACCCCGGAGCACGGCGGCGACGTCGGTGCTGCGTGCATGCCCGCTGCCCGGTATGGCAGGTTCGGGTGGCGGCAACGTCGCGCTCGTCACGTTGCCCGCGACCGCCGGACCGGGGCAGGCGCAGGTGACCCGTCTCGGCGTGAACGGCACCCCGGCGCTGAACAACCTCACTCATCCGGGCCAGTTGTGGGTTTCGCCGGTGCGGCCTGCCAAGGCCGCGGGGACTGCCGCAGGCCTGCGCACCCCGGGCAATGCCAATGCCATTGCGACCGTGCCCACCCAGGGCGGGGTGGTCGTGCAGGCCAGCGGATCGATGGCGCGCGGGCTGGAAGTGGAGCAGATCACCAACGCCGGCGTCCCGTCGACCCGGTGCGAGAGCCCGGAAACCGACTTCTGGTTCGCCGGTCCCGGCCAGCACTCCGCGGCTCGCATCCAGTTGTTCCTGATGAATGTCGCCAGCCAGGCGGCTGATGTGAATGTCGAGATCGCCACCGATGCCGGCCCACTGCAGGGCAGTACCGACACCGGTATCTCGGTGGCGCCGCACAGCACGGTCGTCCAGGCGCTGGCCGGGGTGCTGCATGGCTCCCGGGTGATCTCGCTGCATGTGCGCACCAGTGTCGGCCAGGTCGTCGCTGGCGTTGAGGAGGTCACGAGCGCGGGGGGCAGTGGTGCGTGGCTGCCCGCGGCGCAGGAACCAGCAACACAGGTAGTCCTGCCCGGCCTGCCGGCCGCAGCGGGCACCCGGCAGCTGTTCGTGGCCGTCCCGGGAATCCGGGATGCGCACATCAAGCTGACCGCCGTCACAACCAGGGGCTCCTACCCGCCGGCCGGCGGCAGCGGGCTTGACATCCCTGGCGGATCCGCCGTCGAGATCTCGCTGCCGTCTATGTCGGGCATTCCGGCGGCGCTCAAGCTCTCCTCCAACGTCCCGGTCACCGCGTCAGCGATGCTGAACGGTGGTCCCACCGGTGCCCCCGGCGTCTTCACGGCCGCCTCCCTGCCGCTGGAAGAGCAGGGCGTCGTCGCCTACAACAAGGCCGGTGGCGGGACGAGCTCCGAACTTGTCCTCTCGGCTCCTGGCCCCGCGGTGAAAGCGAGCATCACCGAGATCGCGGGTTCAGGGGCGGCTGGGACACCTCAGATCGTGGACATCCAAGCGGGTCACAGCCTGGTGGAGCAACTCGGCAAGGGCGGCGGGTCGGGCCATAAATCAGCTTTCTCGGTGCTGGTCACACCCCTGGCGGGCTCGGGGCCGCTGTATGCCGGGCGGGTTGTCGCTAGTAGCGGAACCGGGGGGGTTGTCCAGTCACTGCTGCCGGTGGCAAGCGCCCTGACAACGGTGCCGCTGCCGCGGGTACAGAACACGTTCATCACGACCGTGCCCTGAGGCCGCTGCTGCCCCGGCGGACGGGGTCAGTCGTCTTCCGGGTAGCCGGGGTCCACGTCTGCCGGATCCACCCCGAGCAGTCGCGCGAATTCCTCCACCACCACCTCGAACACCAGCTCGGCCAGGTCCTCCGCGGTGTCGGCCCGGGCCAGCAGCGGACGGCGGTACACCACGATCCGGGGTGGGCGGGGCGCGGCGCTCCCGGCCGGGCCGGCCTGAGCCGGCTCACCCGGGCCGGTGACGTCCGGGC
>DPMS01000310.1 GCA_003541285.1 Actinomycetota bacterium | reverse complement strand
GTTCCCACAGCGGCCGTTCCCGGGCCGGACCCCGGCCAGCCTGACCGGCCATGCCCGCCAACCTAGCTCAGCGCCCACCGGACCGGGGCTGCATGGATCTTGTTAGGGTTCGGCCCCGGCGGGCCGCCCCGTGCATGGCCGGTCCCCGGGCGCGGCCAGACTGGTGTTAACAAGCACAGACTCCGCGCTGGCAGGGAGACGATGAGCCAGGACGGCCGCGGGCAGCTACGGATCTACCTCGGCAATGCGGCAGGCGTCGGCAAGACCTTCGCCATGCTCGGTGAGGGCCACCGGCGGGCCGGCCGCGGCACCGACGTGGTCGTGGGTTTCGTGGAGACGCATGGGCGCAAGCACACCGCCGACCTGATCGAGGGGCTGGAGGTCGTGCCGCGCGCCCGGATCAGCTACCGCGGCACCACCTTCGAGGAGATGGACCTCGATGCCGTGCTCGCCCGCAAGCCTCAGGTCGCGCTGATCGACGAACTGGCCCACACCAATGTGCCGGGCGCCCGGAGCACCAAGCGCTGGCAGGACGTCGAGGAACTGCTGGGAGCGGGCATCGACGTCATCTCCACGGTCAACATCCAGCACCTGGAATCGCTCAACGACGTGGTCGAGAAGATCACCGGGGTGCCGCAGCGCGAGACAGTGCCGGACGCCGTGGTCCGCGCCGCCGACCAGGTGGAACTCGTCGACATGACGCCGGAGGCGCTGCGTCGCCGGATGGCGCACGGGAACATCTACCCACCGGAGAAGATCGACGCGGCGCTGACCAACTACTTCCGCACCGGGAACCTCACCGCCCTGCGCGAACTCGCCCTGCTGTGGCTGGCCGGCAAGGTGGACGAGGGCCTGCAGCGCTACCGGACCGAACACAAGATCCGCGACACCTGGGAAGCGCGGGAACGGGTGGTGGTCGCCCTCACCGGCGGCCCGGAAGGGGAGACNNTCCGACGGGCTGACCGGCGCCGACCCGGCGGCGCTGGCCGCGCAGCGGCGGCTGGCCGAGTGGCTCGGCGGCAGCTACCACCAGGTGGTCGGCGACGACATTCCGGAGGCGCTGCTCACCTTCGCCCGGGCGGAGAACGCTACCCAGCTCGTCCTTGGCGCGAGCCGGCGTTCCTGGCTCACCGCCATGGTCACCGGGCCGGGGATCGGCGCACGCACCATCCGCGGCTCCGGGGACATCGACGTGCACATCGTTACCCACTCGCACATGGGGCGCGGACGGGGGCTGCCCACCAGCCGGGGGGGCCTGCCGCTGCGGCGGCGGCTGATGGGATACCTGCTCGCCGTCGTGCTCGCGCCGCTGCTCACACTCGGCCTGGTGGCCATGCGCGGGCAGGTCAACCTCATCAGCGATGTGCTGATGTTCCTGGTGGCCGTCATCGTGGTCGCGCTCGTGGGCGGCTTCCTGCCCGCACTGCTGGAAGCCATCGTGGGCTCGCTCCTGCTCAACTACCACTTCACCCCGCCCATCCACAGATGGACCATCTCCGAGGCCAACAACGCCTTCGCGCTGGGCGTGTTCGTCGTGGTAGCGCTCCTGGTCAGCTCGGTGGTGGACATAGCCGCCCGGCGGACCCGCCAGGCGGCCAGGGCCAGCGCCGAATCGCAGCTGCTGGCCACCACCGCCGGCAGTGTGCTGCGCGGTGAGCGCGCCCTGACTGCCGTGCTCGACCAGGTCCGCGAGGCGTTCGGCATGGACTCGGTCACGCTGCTGGAATGCCCGTCCGGACCAGGGGGCCGGCCGCCGGCCGGGCCGGTGGCCGAATGGGCCGCCGTGGCGCATTCCGGTGAGCCCGCCCTCACCACGCCCGACGAGGCGGACGTCGAGGTGCCGGTCACGGAGACCCTGTCGCTGGCCCTGCGCGGCCCGGCGGTCCCCGCCACCGACCGCCGGGTGCTCGGCGCCTTCGCGGCCTACGCCGCGGTCGCGCTGGAACAGCAGCGCCTCGCCGCCCAGGCNNGCTGTCACCAGCTTGCGCTCACCCGACATCTTGTGGGCGGACGAGGACCGGGACGAACTGCTCGCCACCGCCGACGAGTCGCTCGACCGGCTCTCGCACCTGGTGGACAACCTGCTCGACATGAGCCGGCTCCAGGCGGGAGCGCTGTCGGTCTTCCCCCGCCCGGCCGGCCTGGAGGAGATCGTCGCCCGGGCACTGGACGACATGGGCCCCGACGGCGGGGATGTCGTGGCGGAGATCCCGGACTCGCTGCCCGAGGTGCTGGTGGACCCCGCGATCCTGGAACGGGTCATCGTCAACCTGACGGCGAACGCGGTGCGCTACTCCCCGGCCGGCCAGCCGCCGCTGCTCACCGCGAGCGCGCTTGGTCACCGGGTCGAACTGCGGATCGCCGACCGGGGGCCGGGCATCCCCGGACCGGACCGTGACCGTGTATTCGTGCCCTTCCAGCGGTTCGGCGACACCGACAACACCACCGGCGTGGGCCTTGGCCTGGCGCTGTCACGCGGCCTCACCGAGGCCATGGGGGGAACCCTGGAACCTGAGGAGACTCCGGGCGGCGGGCTGACCATGGTGGTGTCCCTGCCCGCGGCGCCGCAGCCGGATGGCGCAGCGCCGGGCGAGCCGGGCCGGCGCGAACGCGACGCCACCCCGCAGGAGCCGGGCCGGCGCGAACGCGGGGCAGCCCCTTCCCCGCGCCCGGCCACCGCCGAGGGTGGCAGGCTGGCACCGTGACCCGCGTCCTGGTTGTCGACGACGAGCCGCAGATCCTGCGCGCGTTGCGGATCAATCTGCGCGTACGCGGATACGAGGTGCATACGGCGGCCACCGGAGTGCAGGCGCTGGAGGTGGCCGGCCGGCATCCGCCGGATCTGGTCATCCTCGACCTCGGGCTGCCGGACCTGGACGGGGTGGAGGTCATCGCCGGACTGCGGGGCTGGACCACCGCGCCCATCATCGTCCTGTCGGGCCGGGCCGACAGCGCCGACAAGGTGGAGGCGCTTGACGCGGGCGCGGACGACTACGTGACCAAGCCCTTCGGCATGGATGAACTGCTGGCCCGGATGCGGGCCGCCGTCCGGCGGGCCACCCCCGAGCAGGACGCGCCGCAGGTCAGGCTAGGCGACCTGGTGGTGGACCTGGCTGCCAAACGGGTGATCCGGCCCGACGGCGCCGGCGTCCGGCTCACCCCCACCGAATGGCACCTGCTGGAGGTCCTGCTCCGCCATCCCGGCAAGCTGCTGAGCCAGCGCCAGTTGCTGGCCGAGGTGTGGGGTCCCGGCTATGCCGAGGCAACCGGCAACCTGCGCCTCTACATGACCCAGTTGCGCCGCAAGCTGGAGCCTGACCCGGCCAGGCCACGCTGGCTGCGCACCGAACCCGGCATGGGCTACCGGTATCAGCCAGAAGCCGGAGGTGACGGGCCTGGAGACGCCGGGCAGGAAACCGCGCTGGGAAAGCCGGCACACCCGGAGGGTGCTAGCCGATGAACAGGATTAGCCGGTAACCAGGACTAGCCGATGAACAGGAACGCGATGATGGCGATCAGTACCGCCACGCCAACCGCGATCCCGGCCAGCTTGAGGACCTGATTGCCCGACGCATTCATGGCCCATGGCTGGGTCGTCTCCGGGCTACCGGACCGGTCCACGAACGCGCGGAACTGAGCGGTGGTGCCGGAGACGTCGGCCTCATCGTTCTCGCGCATAGCGGCGACTGTAGTCGCTGGTGCAGGTCAGCAGCGGACATTCCGCCAAATTCACCCGGAATTGCCGGGCCGCTGCCCCGGTGGCAGGAGATCCGGTCTGCTGACCAGCCGCGACAGGACGATCACGCTCCGGGTGCGCACCACGAATGGCTCCGCTCCGATCCGCTCCACCACCTGCTCGAAGTGGCGGACGTCAGCCGCCCGGATGTGCAGCAGCGCGTCGGCCTCCCCGGTAATGGTGGCCGCCCCGGTCACCTCGGGATACTTGCTTACCGCAGCGCCGATGTCGGCCGGGGATGTGCGTCCCCGGCAGAACAGTTCCACATACGCCTCGGTGGTCCAGCCGAGCGCGGCGGGATCGACGGTGGCGGCGAACCCGGTGATCGCGCCGACGGCGCGCAGTCGGTCCACCCGGCGTTTGACCGCGGGCGCCGACAGCCCGACCCGCTCCCCGATCTCCGCAAAGGTGGCGCGGGCGTTCTCCACCAGTGCACCTACGATCCGCTGGTCCAGTTCGTCGAAGGCCACATGGCGATCCTGCCAGTGTCCAGGGGTATCAATAGGCAGGGACGCGGGCGGGGTGGACCGCCGCCAGGTTGCTGTACGCGGGGTGTGCCCGGCCGGCCGGGCCGGCGGCGAACGCCCGCAGCAGGTTCTGGGTGGCCCGGTCCACGAAGGCACGGGCGGCGCGGGTCAGCCCGTGGCCGCAGGCGGGTCCTCGCATCGCGCAGACCCAGCGCATGGTGCCGGACGCGAACACCCCCGCCCCGCTGGGCACCGTGTAGTACGCGGAGTCGGAGTAGCTGGGCACACCGCCGCAGACCACCGGCGAGTGGGCGAGCACCTCCAGCGGTTTCGGGACCGGCACGTCCGGGTTGACCCGGTCGTACTCCGGCCCGACCATGCCGGGGAACGAGGTCCCCCTGCGTACCCGGGTGCCGGCGAAGATCCAGTTCCCGGGGTCGAACACCACATATGGCACGCTGACCGGGTTGCATTCGTAGAACACGCCGGTGATCACGCTCTCCGGCCGGGAGTCGGGCGGGTCCCGCCAGTTCTGTGTGGTGGCGGCGTTGCGCTTTCCGTACATCGGGTCCAGTGCCGCGTCCTTGTAGCAGATCTCGATCCGCCCGGTTCCCAGAGCAGATGACGCCAAACGGATGTGCCGGTACATCGCGTTCGCACCGAGGAACGCCAGGTTGGTGCCGGCGCCGCGGGCGGCGAGCAGCGCCGCCCGCATGGCTGCCGAGTAGTACTCGTCATGCCCGAGCGAGATCACCGCCCTGGCTCCGTTCAGTAGCCCGGGGTCGGCGTTCAGGTCGTTGTCGGTCTCGTAGGCGAGCGGCACCCCGGCGGTTTTTTCCGCGAGCGCGATCGGCGCCTGATCGAAGGCCAGGAACAGGGTGGCGCCGTCGCCGTCGTAGGGCCGGTCGAAGCTGACCGCGTACGCCCGGTCGGCCACGCCGCCGCCCGGCCCCGGGTAAGGGCTGTCGCCGCCCCCCAGGTTGTAGGCCTGCCATGTGGTCGTCCCCAGCAGCAGCACGACCTTGCCCGCGGTGGACGGGGAGCGCACCGTGATCGGGACGTACCGCTGCGCCCCGCTGGCCGCGTCCAGGCGCAGCAGGTAGGCGCC
>DPMS01000305.1 GCA_003541285.1 Actinomycetota bacterium | reverse complement strand
GCTGTGCGTCCAGAGACTGGAGGTTGATCATGTAGTCGGTTGATCGCTAGTCGCGCTCGTCGTTGCTTGCCGGTGTAAGTCCGGCCGGGGTAGCTGCCAGGAGGCCCCGTAGCAGGCTGGCGGCATCGGGGGGAAACGCCCGGTGCCGGAGCCCAGCGTCAAAAGCCCTTTTGGGGGAGCAACCGGATGGTCCGTAGCGTGAAGCGAAGCCTGCCGCGTCGTTAAAATCCCTGCCGGAAGGCAGGAAAGAGGGAGAGCCGAGCCCCGAGCTTCAGGGTGAAGGCCATGGAAGCGGTGAAGATCCTGGAGGGCAGCCGCGAGGGACTCCCCGGCGTAAGGGGCTCGGAACGTCCGGATAGTGACGGCGGGAACTGGAGAGGCCCTCCCCGGCCCGGTGACCTGCGGATAGTTTCACCGGAGCGGCGTGCCCTATAACCGGCTGAACCGGGAAGTGGGTGGCGTGCCGGGCGGGCGTCGGAGGCGGCCGTAGTACTGCTTGAGCCGGCCGGACAACACAACCGCCGGTGAGGGAAGGGCCGCTGCTTCGTCGGTGCGCAGTGTCTGTCAGGAGGGGCCCGGTGAGTGCCGTTTCGGCTAGTCCCGCCGCGAAGGGATCGGTCCGGGGTGTCCCGGCTGATCCGGTCCGTGCCTTGCAGCATGCGCTGTACCGGGCGGCCAAGGCCGATCCCGGGCGGAGATTCCACGCGCTGTATGACAAGGTCCGCCGCAGGGACGTTCTGTGGCGCGCGTGGGCTGCGGTGCGCGCGAACAACGGCGCGCCGGGCATTGACAGGATCACCCTGGCCGCGGTCGAGGAGTACGGCGTAGACCGGCTGCTCGGCGAGCTGGCTGCCGAACTGGAGGAAGGCCGTTACCGCCCGCTGCCCGCGCGCAGGGTCTATATCCCGAAGCCGGGTGTGCGGGACGAGCAGAGGCCGCTTTCGATTCCCCCGGTCCGGGACCGGATCGTGCAGGCGGCGGTGAAGATCGTGCTCGAGCCGGTCTTCGAAGCTGACATGCTGCCGTGCTCGTTTGGGTTCCGGCCCAGGCGCTCGGCGCACGATGCCTTGCAGGTGCTCATTGATGAGTGCTGGCGGGGCCGCCGGTGGGTGGTTGAGACGGACATCGCTAACTGTTTTTCGGCGATTCCGCACGGCAAGTTGATGCAGGCGGTGCAGGAACGCATCTGCGATCAGCCGGTCCTGAAGCTNNGGGTGATGGAGGACGGGCAGCTTCGGCGGCCAGCCACCGGGACCCCACAGGGCGGGGTGGTAAGTCCCGTCCTCTGCAACGTTTACCTGCACCGGCTTGACCGGGCGTGGGACGGGCAGGACGGGGTTCTGGTGCGTTATGCCGACGACGCGATCGTGATGTGCTGGTCCCGCAGTCAGGCCGAGCGGGCGCTGGAGCGCCTGACCGGCCTGCTGGCCGGTCTCGGCCTGGAGCCGAAGGCGGCCAAGACCCGGATAGTGCGCCTGGAGGTGGGAGGCGGGGGTGTTGATTTCCTCGGCTTTCACCACCGGCTGGTGCGCTCGCCGGGGCTGAACGGGAAACGGCCGGTGACGTTCCTTGCCCGCTGGCCCGCGGACAAGGCAATGCAGCATGCCCGCGACCGGATCCGGGAACTGACCCGCCGGTCGCGGCTCAGGCTGCCGGTGGAATGGATCGTGGGGGACCTGAACGGGTTTCTGGGCGGCTGGGCCGCCTACTTCCGGTTCGGGAACTCTGCGGCCCGCTTCGAGAAGATCAGGAACTATGCGCGGATGCGGCTGGCGCTGGTCATCAGTAAACGCCACCGCAGGTCGCGGGACTTCGGCTGGTCGGTCGTCGCCTTCCAGTCCCCGAACCAGCTCGGGCTGGTCACCTTGTCGGGAATCGTCGTTGACCCCAGGCCCTTCCGGGACTGGCGGGGAAGACCGAATGCCGGCGGTGAACGGCGTCGGTGAGCCGTGTGCGGGAAAATCGCATGCACGGTTCGAAGCGGCGGGGGCTGGAAACGGAGCGCCCGGTCATGGTCACCGCAGTGAAGCGGCCCGCAGGGGAAACCCGGGGAAAAGTGGCTGCGGGACCTGACGCTGGATAACGCCACCGCGCCAGCCCCCGACCCTACACAGGGGTTGATGGCTGCCGCTGGCAGGCTGGCTGTGTGGTTCCTGGGCCTGGATTTTAGGTCCGGGGTATGACGGTGGCCCGGCTGTCGGGCCGGGCGGCCGGGGGTTCCACGGGCCCCGGGTCTTCTTCCTTGCCCGGCGGGACGGGTTCTTGCTGGTCAGGTGGGGTGCGGGATGGCCTGGGTGCGCTGCCAGGCGGTGGTGATCTCCTCCGCCCAGGGCCAGGTCGCGGCGATTTTCAGGGTTCTGCGGCGTCCGCCGCGGACGAGGCGGGCGGCGGCGTGCAGGATGCGGTAGCGCAGCGTCTTCGGCTCCGCTCTTGCGAGGCTGCCGTCCAGGGCCAGGAGCTTCAGCCAGGACAGCAGGATGCAGGCGATCATGGACGCGCCGAGCCACGCCTGGTTGATCTTGTAGTCGTGCGAGGGGAAATGGCCGAGCCCGGTGTCCTTGCCGGTGCGGATGGCGTCCTCGACGCGGGCGTGGACGCGGTGCGCGGCGTCGATGCAGGCGCACTGGCCCCGCCAGCCCTTCGTCGCGGCGGGCAGGTTCGTCACCCACAGGCAGTAGCGCCAGCCGTCTGCCGTCTCCGGCAGGGACAGCTGCGCGCCGGGGTGCGGGCGCTCGCGGCGGGCGAAGAGCCGCATCGTCTTGGGCCATGCCTTGAGCTGGTCGCCGCCGGGTCCCTCGCGCAGCAGCCCAGTCAGCTCGGTGACGTGGGCTTCCTCGATCCAGCATGCCCGGTGAGCGCAGCGCGGGTTCCCGCAGGCATCATCGGAGCGGCGCTCGCGGGCCTCGCCTCTGCCGTCGACGGCGATCTCCCAGGCAGTCTCGGGGACCTTGCCGATCGCGGCCTTCTCCCGCGCGGCGAGCTCCCAGCCGACGGAGTAGGTGACCTGGTAGCCGTGCCGGGCGGCGAGCCGGTCCAGCTCCTTCACCAGGGCGTGGCTGGCGCCGGCCCCGTCGCAGGTGATCATGAGCTTCCGGCGCAGCGCGGGCGGGAGCGCGGCGATCGCGTCACCCAGCAGGCACAGGTGACCGGCGGCCGTGTTGCTGCCGGCCGAGCCGGGGCGCAGCATCCAGGCCAGCGGCTCCCGGACGTTATCGCATTCGGCGATGATCGGGTGATGGCCGAACCCTTTGAAGTCCGGCTCTGCCAGTTCCTTGTCGCTGTGCGCGGCCACGACGGTCGCGTCGAGCCGGATGCAGGTCACGCCCTCGAGCCTGCGGCCGGCGACCTGGACCGGCGGCAGCCCGCCGTGCCGCTCGATGCCCTGCGCCCACGCGTGCCGCCGCGCCTTGCTCACCGCGGCCGTGACCTTCCGCCGCCTGCGGTCCCCGCCGGCTGCGATCTCCTTCAGCGCCCGCCACACGGCCGGCACCGGCGCGGCCGGCCCGAACAGCTCACGCTGGTCGCCCATCGCCCGGAAATCGCTGATCACCCGCGCTCCGTCCGCGATTGCGCACGCCAGGTCCGAGAACACCCGGCCCCGGTCATGGCCGCCCAGCGGCGACGGCAGCGCGGCCGGCAGCCCGGACGTCAGGCCCGTCCGGTCCGGCAGCTGCCGCAGAAGGGCAAGGCCCGCGTGCGGCACGACCCCCGTGCCGCCCCCGGTGACTTCAAGACCGCGCGACCATCCTGTAGCGTTCACCTGGAAAGTGCTCCTCGAACCTGGAGTGATAAAGGCCTCAACAACCCTTATCGTCCCAGGTCAGGAGCACTTTTCCATTCAGGCGCGCCGCTCAGCCGCCGAACCCCCGTGAAAAGCCAGGGCTGGTGTCTTCGGTGGTCTCGGTCAGCACGCCGATCGCCTGCGCCGTGGGCAGGATGACAAGGTCAATGCCGCGGCGGTGGGCTTCGTCGCGGACTTCCCCCGTCACCGGCAGCGCGCCATCAGCGTCGGCCCGGCTTGCGGGGATTGGGTGCCTGGGGTACATCTTGGCTGTGAGCAGTTCGCTGACGCCGGACGAGATCCGGGCCGCCGCGGAGACACATCACGAGCTCGGGTCTGAGTACCAGCACGCCGTCATCGAGTCCTTCCTTGACAAGGTGGGCAAAGAGATCGACGCCCGGGTGGACGCGAGGATCGCGAGCCAAACGCAGGGCCAGGTTCCCCAGCCGGTCCGCCAGCGATCGCCGTACGCGCTGGCGATCGCCTCGATCGCGCTTGGCATCCCGCTGACGGCGATCACGCTGTCCGACGCTAGGGCCAACGCGCTGGCGGTCATCGTGGTGATCTGGGTCGCCATTACGCTGATCAACCTGGGGTACTCGCGCAGGCATCCGGGAGGTCGCTGAGCCCACGCCAGGCTCTGCGTGGCTGCGCCCAGGCAACTGCAGTAGCCCGCCGGGCAGGAAGGCGGTTCTGGCATCACGCTGGCAACCGCCGGGGGATCGTTGCGGGGCAGGCAAGCGTTGCTGGCGCCGCGCTGATGTGGGAAGTATGTACACCCAGATCCCGAGGGCCGCTGCGGAGGTTAGCAAGACCTATACGATCTGGCCGATGCCAATATGTTCCAGCCAGCCGCCGGGTGACGCATTCCTTGGTGCCAGCTTCAGCCGACGATCACGACTGCCATGAATACGTATTCGCTGTCCGGCTTCATCATGGCCTGGGCAAACGCACTACTAATAAGAGTTGTCGGGTCTGACGGGAGTGCCGGTGCGGCTGTTCGTGGGTGACGACTGGGCGGAAGACCATCACGACGTTGAGGTGATGGACGAGGCCGGGAAGGTGCTGGCAAGGAAGCGGCTGCCCGAGGGCGTGGCCGGGATGGCCCAGCTGCACGCGCTGGTCGGCGCTCACCTGGGCGAAGGCGAAGAGGACGCGGAGGTGATCGTCGGGATCGAGACCGACCGCGGCCCGTGGGTGCAGGCGCTGATCGCCGTCGGCTACCGGGTGTTCCCGGTGAACCCGCTGCAGGCGTCCCGGTACCGGCAGCGGCATGGCGTGTCCGGCGCGAAGAGCGACGCTGGGGATGCGCACATGCTGGCGGACATGGTCCGGACCGACTCCCACCAGCTCCGCCCGGCGGCCGGCGACAGCCCGGAGGCGGAGGGCATCAAGGTGCTCGCGCGCACTCACAAGACGCTGATCTGGGAGCGCACCCGGGCGGTGCAGCGGCTGCGCCACCAGTTGCGGGAGTACTTTCCCGCCGCGCTGGAGGCGTTCGAGGACCTGGACGCCCCCGACACCCTGGAGCTGGTGGGCAAAGCCCCGGACCCGGCGCAGGCGGCGAGGCTGACCCGCGCGCCCGCCGCCGCGACATCCCCGGCAAGGCGACGGCGATCCTCGCGGCGCTGCACGCCGGGCACCTGGGCCAGCCGGAGGCGCTCACGGCCGCCTACGCCGCCACCGTGCGGTCGCTGATCGCAGTGATCACCGTCCTGGACGAGCAGGTCAAGATCCTGCAGGGGCAGGTGGAGGCGCATTTTGGCCAGCACCCGGACGCTGAGATCTACCTGTCCCAGCCCGGCCTGGGAGCCATCCTCGGCGCCCGGGTGCTCGCCGAGTTCGGCGACGGCCCCCGCCGCTACGCCGACGGCAAGGCCCGCCGCAACTACGCCGGCACCAGCCCGGTCACCCGCGCATCGGGCAGGAAAAAGATCGTCACCGCCCGGTTCATCCACAACGACCGGCTCGTCGACGCACTGAGGGCCCAGGCCTTCGCGTCGCTGAACGCCTCGCCCGGCGCTCGCGCCTTCTACGACAGCCTCCGCGCACGCGGGATCGAACACAACGACGCGCTCCGCCGCCTGGCCAACCGCCTCGTCGGCATCCTGCACGGATGCCTCAGGACCCAACCCGCTACAACGAGACCACCGCCTGGGGCCACCGGGAAACCGCCCTCAATCCTCCGTAGCGGCTTGACATTTAAGCTCCTGGGATGTCTTTCGGCATGAGTGCGCGGTGACGGCTGACTGTGCGCGGTGCCCGATCGGCCAGATATGGGCAGCCTGCGTCTTGATCGACACCGGACCGGCGTCCGCGCCGATCAAGGGGGCAGCAGGCCGAGCCCATCTCCCCAGCCGTTGACGCGCAGTGAACGAGCACGACCCGACAGTGGCGATACGGAATGCCGAATACTCGCTGGCGGCGAACCGTAGGTTCGCTCGATTGTCGGCATGCATACAGTCACGGCGCGCCGCTGGGACAGCGGGCCTTACATGCCGGGATTGGCACCGTGGTACGACGGGTCGTGAGCCTGCTGACAGCACGCGTCATGCTCGTTCGGGTTCATGGGTGGCTGTTCGTTCTTGCACGCGCCTGCGGATCTCGCTGGCCGGGGTCACTTCGGGTCTGGGCGGCTGGATGATGGCCTCGCGATCGCGCCTGGCCAGGACGCTCCATGCGGTGCCGAGGTGCATCGCGTCGTGGTCCTCACCCGGTACGCGGGTGTCCCGGAGTTCGTCGATCTTCGCTTGGGCTTCGCGGGCCTGCTCGCTGATCTGCAGGATCTCCGCCGGGATGCCTTCGAAGGTGGTTTCCGGGGTGAGTCC
>DPMS01000950.1 GCA_003541285.1 Actinomycetota bacterium | reverse complement strand
AGCAGGCCGTGCAGGCGCTGGTAGGCCCCGCCTTCGTGCCGTTCCAGGTGACACAGCGGGTGGAAGACGACCGTCCTGCGCTGCCGTCTGTCAGCGTGGACCCGCAGCGCAGACTGCTGGGCCATGGTGCCGCTGGGCAGGAACGCGGCCGCTGGCTTGCCGAGCAGCCCGGCGATCTCCGCCTCCAGTTCGGTGACGACGCCACCCTCGCCATAGCGGTCGGTGATCGTGTCGGCGGGGATGCCGGCCAGCAGGGCGGCGGCTGTCACCGGCCCGTGGCCGACCAGGAAGTGGGTGCACTGGTCGCGGAGCGAGGCCTGCTCGGCGGCGGACAGTTCATCAGCGGGGGACATAACCCATTATGGCCGCCTACCCGGGCGAACCGGGGATGCTCCACCGGGGTGTGCCAACTCCGGCCCGGCCGGGCCAGCCGGGCGTACGGTCATGCAGTGGCCGTCGCCCGGTGGGCGAACCGGCCCTGCTGTCCACGTGTACATCACACCTGACCAGGGCATTCTCGTCGGCATTGAACGATTCCGCAGGTCGTTACGTGCACTGGGTATCTGGTTCTGTCGCTGATGAACGGAGAGATACGATGCGTGCCAAATGGTGGGCCCCCGCCGGCTTCGCTGCCGTCGCGCTGATTGCAGCGGCGTGCGGCAGCTCCTCCCCGAGCACGACGGCCCCGGGAGGTGCGAGTGCGCCGGCGAGTGCTTCTTCGCAGGCCGGCACGTCCACATCGGTAGTGAAGACCACCACGATCGGGGGCGCCACTGTGCTGACCAACGTCCGGGGCATGACGCTCTACTGGTTCGCGNNGGCTACGGATACTGACAGCTGGCCCGGTGCCGGGAGGTAGCCATGCAGGAGGAACCGCGGCCGGTGAGCACCGGTACTGGCCGCGGGGCCGGGCGCCGGGAGGCAGCCATGCAGGATGAGCCGCGGCCGGTGGCGGGCCGGCCGCGGCTCATCCTCCGGGTGACCGGGGGCGGGCTGCTCGTCGCCACCGCCGCCATCCACCTTGACCTGTACCTGACCGGGTACCGCTCCATCCCCACCATCGGCTGGCTCTTCCTGCTGCAGGTGATCGCCGCGTTCGGGCTCGGTGTGGCCGTCCTCGTCTCCGGCAGCAGGCTGGTCGCGGCGGCCGGCGCCGGGTTCGCCCTCGCGACCCTGGGCGGCTATCTGCTCTCGATGTGGGTCGGTCTGTTCGGGTTCAAGGAGGTGCGTACGACAGCGGGGATCGTGGCCGGGGTGATCGAGGTAGCCGCCGCGGCTGCCCTGGGCATCCTGGCGCTCACCCCCGCACCGGGCCAGCAGGCCGCGCCGGCCGGCTCTCCGGCGCTGGACCGGCTGCGGGCAGGCGTGCCGGGCGCGGGCTGGCTGGTCGCCGCCGTGTCGGTGGTGGCCCTGGCAGTACTGGGCGGCTCGGTGGCGGCGGCAGGCGGCGGCGGTTCCGCCGCGGCTGGCGGCGGCCTGAAGACCGCGCGGATCGGGGGAGTGAACGTCCTGGTCAACGCCAAGGGCTTCACCCTGTACTGGTTCGCTCCCGACACTCCCGCCAGGTCGAGCTGCAACGGAAGCTGCGCCGCCTACTGGCCGCCGCTGGCCGGCCCGGTGAGCGCGGTCCCGGGCGTGACCGGCCGGCTTGGCACCATCAGACGTGCCGACGGCTCGCTCCAGGCCACCTACAACGGGCATCCGCTGTACACCTACGTGGGCGACTCCGCGCCGGGCAAGGCCAGTGGCAACGGCCTCAACCTGAATGGCGGGGTGTGGCACGAGGTAACGGTCTCCGGCTGAGCCTGAGCCTGCGCCTGCCAGGCGGGCCCGCCCGGAATTGCTGACAGCCAGGCAGCTGATGGGGGTTGGACATCAGGAGTTTCCATGGTTGTCTGGTAGACCGGGGAAACATGATGACGCGACGTTCCCCCAGAGACGTTGCGCTGGTTAGCTCTTTTCGGGTTTGTTCCATTCGCCCTGGACCCTGGCGAAACCGTTTGTGCCGCCCCGGCCCCGGCGGCACGATTATTGCCGCCGTGGGGAGGGCCAGGATGGACGTCAGGGACCTGAATTGCCGGCGATTGCCGGATGTGCGCCGCGAAGTCCCACGTGAGCCGCTCGTCTGGCCGGTGACGGCGGCCGGGCTCGACTGGCTGCCGCTGCCGGCCCTGGTTCTCGCGGCTGACGGTTCGGCCATCACGGCGAACGGGGCATGGGCGGCCCTGCCGGAGATCCGGTCAGAGGGCTGGCGCGGTAACGGCTGGTGGCAGGCGGTCGATCCGCTCGACCGCGCGGCGGTCGTGGCACGGTTGCGCTCGGCGGCGGCAGCGGGCGAAGCGGGCTGTGCCGACTGGCGGCTGGCAAGTCGCCAGGGCCAGCGCTGGAGCCGGTGGTGGTGGCGGCCAGGGCCGGCCCGGGAGCTGGTCGTGTGCGTGGGCGAGATGTGCGACCCCACCAGCGAGCAGGACGACTGGCGGCGCGTGGCGCGGGCCGGGCTCACGCCATTGCTGAGTTCCGGTCAGTTCCTGACCCTGGCCGGCCGGGCACTACGGCGCAGCGGCCGGGCTGGCGGTGTACTCACGGTCGTGGTCATCGAAGTCAAGGGGCTCCTGGACGGCACCAGCCCTCCTGGTGCCGCGGACCGGTTGCTGGGTGCGGTCATTGGCCGCCTGGCCGGTGCGGTCCGCCGTGCCGACGTCGTCGCCCGGCTGGAGACTGGCAAGTTCGCGGTGCTGTGCGAGGATCTGCGCGACCAGGCCGAAGCCGAACTGGTCACCGGGCGGCTGCGGCACGCGGTCCAGCAGCCGATCGATGTGGACGGCAGGTCGTACTCGATGGTGGCAGCCACCGGTACCGCGGTGGCGTCCGGTCCGGACGAGACGGCCAAGGCCCTCCTCGCCAGGGCCGATGCGATGCTGCCCGGCTCGCCGCAGACACCCGGCGAGCAACTGACGGCCGGGAGGCCGGCAGCGGCCCCGGCGGCCCACCGCCGCAGCCGCGCCTCCTCCGAGATCGACCTCCGGATCGAGCTCACCAGCACGGTGATCCAGCGGATCTCATGGGTTGGCCTGCTCCTGGCCTCGGCGGTCAGCCTGACCGAGGGGCAGGCGGCCGACCGGGTCCATCGCGCCGTGGACGAACTCGACACCCTCATCCGCGACATCCGGGGCGGCGTCTTCCAGCTGCTCATCCCGCTCGCCGCGGCCGATCAGGGCAGGTCTTCCTAGCTGCCCGGCCGAAGGCCCAGATGTACCACCGCCTGGGCCACGGCCAGGAGATTGGCGTGGTGGGAACGGGCATGGCGCCGCATGAGGTCAAAGGCCTTGTCGACGGAGACGCCGAGTTCGGCGGCGAGGACGCCTTTGGCCTGCTCGATGATGATGCGGCTGTCGAGTGCCTGCTGCAACTGCCTGTTGATGCGCCGCTGCCTGTCCAGTTCGGAGGCGTTCATGACGTAGCTGGCCGCCATGTCGGTCAGCACGCGCGCGGTGCCCAGATCGCCGGGAGACCATACCCGCTGCGCGGCGTGGTAGAGGCCGAGTGCGCCGATCCTCTTGCCGTCCAGGCGCATCGGGATGCCAGCGATGGCCACGATCCCGCTCTCGCCTGCCTCCTGCGCGAACGTGCCCCAGGAACTGGCGCATTCTGACAGGTCGGAAATCACGACGGTCTCTCCCGAGAGCCATGCGTCGACGCACGGTCCGGCCTGGGCGCGTTCCTGCGCCTGCTCAAGGCGCCTGGCACGCTCGTCCAGTGCGGTCACGAAACGGAGCTGTCCCGACTCCAGCATGGACGCGCCGGCGCTGTCCACCCGCAGCACACCGGTGACGCGTTCGGCCAGGTCATGCAGCACATCGCTGACCGTGAGCCCTCTGACCAGGATCGCCGCGAACTCCGAGAGCGTCCGCGCAAGCAGTTCCTGATCCGCCATTACTCGTCACATTCGCCGGGGCGTCGACAACCCCATGCTCGCCCGCCACCGGAAATGCCGGCAGAGGCCAACGTCATAGCCGGTGGACCGAACGTCAGTGATGCGGGCGGCCATCCGGCAGGGGCCGGTCCGGCTGGGCAGCAGCCCCGGGACCCGCCCGCCAGCGCGCCGCCGCCCACCGATGTCAGAACACGTCCGCCAGTTCGGATGTCCACATGACGATCCGGGTCCGGTCGCCGCGGAACAGGTCACGTGCGAACTCGACCGGCTGGCCGGCCCGGTTATAGGCGACCCGCTCGACCAGCATCAGCGGCGCGCCCTCGGCCACCTCCAGTGCCTCCGCCTCCCCGACCCCGGCGATGACCGGCTCCAGGCTCTCCCTGGCCCGGTGCGGGCGCTGGCCATACCTGGTTTCGAGCAGTTCGTACAGGGAGCCGTCGAGTCGGCACTGCAGGAGGCCGGGAAAGGTGGCAGCCGGGAACACCGAGTGTTCCAGCACCATGGGGCGCCCGTTTCCGAGCCGGACCCGCCGCACTTCGTATACCCGGTCACCATCGTGCAGGCCGAGCGCGGTGGCCGCCACCGGGCCGGCCGGCCGTTCGGTCGCGGAGAGCACCCGCGCGCCCGCGAGCAGCCCGTGCCTGCGCAACTGCTCGGAGAAGCCGGCCAGCGTGGTCCGGTCCTGCTCGAGCTTGGGCTCTGCGACGAACGTGCCGCCCTTGCGCCCCACGGCACGGGTAACCAGACCGCGCCGGGCGAGCTTGGCCAGTGCGTGCCGCAACGTCATCCGGCTCACCCCGAACCAGGCCGCCAGATCCTGCTCTGACGGCATCCGGCCGCCCGGAGCGAGCCGCCCGACCGCGATCGCCTCGGCCAGCCACTCCTCGATCTGGCCATGGACGGTGGTACCCGGTCCCCGCGCCAGCTGCGGTGGCGCCGGGCCGAGGATCTCCGGCGCCACCGGTGCCCCGCGCGGGCCTGGCGGCTGTATGGGTAAGTCCGTGGACATAAGCCCGCTCACCCCTCCTGCGGCGCCGCAGCGTCCGCGACCGGCCGCTCAGCACGGGGCCGC
>DPMS01000481.1 GCA_003541285.1 Actinomycetota bacterium | reverse complement strand
ACCGCCACGGCAGTCAGCGGTGAGGGGTTGGCAATGAGCCTGGACACAATCCCCTTGTTAGGCCGGGACGGGTCTGGCGGTTTGGGCCTGCGGCGGGCGACCACGGCGCCCGCCGCCAGCATCAGGAGCCCAAGACCGAGGCGCAGGCCGCTGCGCGGGCCATGCTGTTCAGGCCGTTCGAAGTGCCCGGTGCGCAGCGCCACCAGCACCAGGATGCCGATGATCAAGGTCATCAGCACGGCCCCGGCCAGGTAGCACACCGCGGTCAGCCGTGGCCGCCCGGAGCCCAGGTAGACCGCTGCGACCAGCAGCGCGGTCGGGGACAGTGCCGCCAGGAATGCGAACCCGGCAGCCTGTGCCAGCACCGTCAGCCACCGCTGGGGTGACCTGCCGCCTGTGGCTTGGGCGGTGGCCGGCCGATCAGCTCGATCAGGCCGAGCACGACCAGCAGGATGATCGCGATGACCAGCGCCACTACCCCGGACGGCTGGCTCCAGAACACGAAGATGAGGATGGCGAGCGCCACCGCCCCGATCCGCAGGCCCATCCGGTACTGGTAGGTCCACTGCCCGACCGGCCCGGTACGCAGGCCGGCTTGCTCGCCGCGCCCACGTATCCAGCCAAGCCCGGAGGACAGTGCCCGCCGGGTCTTGACCGCAGTGACCGACGGCCCGGTGAAGAACGCGCCGATGGCCACGAGCAGCGCGACGACCGCCACCAGGCGCAGCCCGTTCTTGAGGAACCGGACAACTGTGTCGAAAATGACAGCAGCGGCGTTAGCCGGGAGCACATCGTTCGGCACGCTGTTGAGATAGACGGATCGGAATACCTGGAGTGCGGCGGCCAGGACCAGCATCGAAACCAGCACGCCGAGGGCAGACCACATCAGGGCCCGCCGGTGCCGGTGCGCGACATAGACCCCCAGCCCGATGAGCACCAGGGCGATGATCGGCAGCCAGAAGCCGATGGCCGTGACGAGCCGGTAGGCGCTCTGGGCCTTGACGAGCTTCTTGGCCGAGAACAGCGCGAAGGTCGGGTTGACCTGCGGGATCTGGTTGGCCAGCGTAAAACCCTTGGCGGCCAGATCCTTCTTGACGACGTCGATGAACGGGCCGAGGTTCAGGGTGACCTGCCCGTTGTTGACGGTGATCGAGCCGCTGCCCTGACCGGACAGCACCTTGACCAGTTGCGCGTGCACCGACCGGTTGGCCTGGACCCACAAGTGGGCCACCTGCGGGCTGGCCAGAACCTTGGCGACCTCGCTGTGAATGAACCCCTCGACCGCGCCCGCCAGCTGCCCGGAGACGGCGTTCAGCAGGCTGCCGACCCGGGGCAGGCCCTTCTGCGTGAGCAGGGCGGCGGCGTCGTTCAGCCGGGTCTGCAGCTTGAGCTCGGCGTCGATTCTGTTGCTGATCTTGTCCGTCATGGCGCTCTGCACCGCGGGCTCGGAGATGAGCGGCGCCACCGTCGCCACATAGCGGTCGGTGTTGGACACCAGGTTGGAAGTCCAGACCGAGACCACCGACAGCGGGGCCAGGATGCAGCCGAGGATGATGAGCAAGCTGGAGAGCGGGCCCCGCCAGCCGAACCAGTGCCGCCGCCGAGGTGGGGGCGGCTCGCCATGGCGTTTGGCGGCCTCGGCCCGCAGCCGCTCAAGCTCGGCCCGCTCGTCCGCTGTCAGGGGACCCGCCTTGCCCGGCAGACCGTCGGCTGCGGGTTTGTCCGTGATGCCGTCAGCTGCGGGCTTGTCGGCGATGCCGTCGGCCGCAGGCTGGCTGGTACCGTCGCCCGCCTTCCCTGGGCTGGCTGGCTTGCGCCCGGAGCCATCCCCGGCACGTCGCCCGGGGTCTGACATGGGCCACCTCCTCCACCCGCTCCGGCAGGGGCGGCGCTGATTCGCCGCCACGCCCGCCGGCGGACCTCGCGATGCTGGCCCTTCAACGGTGTCCGGCCATGGGTACCGGCGCCTCGCCCCGCCTGGGTGAATGCCGGCCCATGGATGACTGGCAGCAGGCGCGGCATCCCGGGGCTCCGCCACGTGGGGAAAGCCCCGGTGTCCTGCACACATGGCCACACAGCGCAACCCTGGTACCGAAATGGGCCCGGGAATGGCGGTAACCTTGATCGTGAATGGGTAGTTCACCCGCGACGGGTGAGGTGCCTGGAGAGGCGAGGGCAGGCGAGAGGCCGGGGGCGGTGCCCACGCCTGCGAGGGTCGCCGACCCGGGGCCGGCACACCGTGCCGGGGTGGCGCGTGAACGAGTGGAGGCCCCGTGAGCATCGGAGGAAGCGCCGCACTCATCATCATCGGCGCGATTCTGCGGTTCGCGATCACCTGGACACCGAAATACGTGAACATCCAGGCGATGGGCATGATCCTGATGCTCGGTGGCATCGTCGGCCTGGGCATCTCGCTGAGCCTGCTGATCACCCGGCGGCGCAGCCAGATGGGCACCGAGGTGACCGAGGAGCGCCGCTACATCGAACCGCCTCCCTGACCGCACTCCGCGGCCGCCGGGGCCGGGGGCTGGCCAGCTTTACGTGGGGGGTACTTCGATGTCGCATTCTGACCGGCGCCCGCGCTCCACTTTGGTGGTCACGACTGGCAGCGCAAGGGCGCGACGCTGAGCGACAAGACCGCTCGTGAGGAGTTCGGGCTACCCAGAATGAGATTGCCGGGGCGATTCGCGCGGGCAGGCTCCAGTACCGTCTCAGCTCGGCGCGCGGGAACCCGTGGTTGCGGCTCCTTCACCGGGAGGTCACGGGTCTCGCCAGGGCAAGGTGCGGCGACCGGCACATCAAGGAACAGCAGGCAAGAGCCGAACTGGCGCGTGTCGACCGCGAACTGAAGCGGCTCCGGGTTCAGCTGGCCGCGCTGGAGGAACGGCGATCCGAGCTCATCTCCGGGCTCGCGGGGTGACGGACTCACCCGGCTGCCGCCGCATTTCAGGATCGGGATTCCGCTTGCCGCTGCTGGCGGCGCACGCCGGCCCAGACTTTGCCGATGCGCAGGGCCTGCCGGCAGGGCTAGTTCCGCCGGGCTCATCGTCGTGAGGCAGGTCCTGACCGTCCGGCGCTGCGCGCTGGGTTACCGGTCAGCCGGGGTGTCGCTCCGCGACGCCGTACCGGCGTGAAATGCCCCCTGAACCACATCAGCATCACCCGCACCTACTTACGGGTGGCGCAGGCGGGCCCGTCACGGTGTCAGCCATGACCAGATCGCTTGCGTGCCGGCGCGGAGCGGCCGGCACGGTCAACGGCCAGGGCTGCAAGTTCCTGGTGGGACATCGCGGTGAGCCGCCCAGCCAGGTCGTCATCGTCACCGAGGACCGCCCATGCCAGCGCTGTCATGTGCGCGCGCAAGCCGGCGCCCCGGCCACGCGGGCATGGGCATTCACCAGTCGGCGGCCTCTCGCCGTGGCGGTCTCGCGCGCCAGGGCCAGGCTCAGGCAAGGTCCCTGATTACGCAATCCAGGTTCTGCGGTCTCTTCGGTTTCCACCGCGGGCATCCACCCTCGTGCACCCCGCACGGCTGGGCCGTCTTGCGGGCTGGCAGTGCCTTCCAGCGGGTGCCGCCTTCCCCGTGGCGTCGCAGCAGCTATTCCGGTTTCACGGATAGGGGCGCAGAGTAGGGCCAGGAGGTGGGTCGCCGTGGGTGATGCGGTCGTCGGGGTTGTGGCGAACCCGTTGTCGGGTCGCGACATCCGCCGCCTGGTTACGCAGGCCTCAGTGTTCCCGACGGCCGAGAAGGCCAACATGATCCAGCGCATGCTCACCGCGTTCGGTGCAGTCGGCGTGCACCGCGTCCTGCTTAACACTGACCTCGGCGGCATCTCTGCGTCGGTGTTTCGCGCGATCGGGCGGCACCACCGTCAGGACGGCCGGTGGCCGGAGGTCGAGTTTCTCGACGGCCAGCCGATCCGTCAGACGGCGCAGGACACTGTGGACGCTGTCCGGCGCATGGTTACCGCGGGCGCGCGGGTGATCGTCTGCCTCGGCGGTGACGGCACCGCCAGGGTCACCGCGTCGGCGGCCGGCGACGTGCCGATGCTGGCGCTGTCGACAGGAACCAACAACACGTTTCCAGCGGTCCGGGAGGCGACCATCGCTGGCCTTGCGGCGGGCTTGGTCGCTACTGGCATCGTCCCGTCCGACAGTGTGGTGAACCGCGCCAAGCTGCTCGAGGCACGGGTGGGTGATCGGGTAGAGACGGCGCTCATCGACGTCGCTGTGTCCACCGAACGCCATGTCGGGGCCCGCGCGGTCTGGGATCCGGCGACGCTGACCCAGCTCTTCTGCGCGTTTGCGGAACCCGACGCGGTCGGCCTGTCCAGCATCCTGGGCCAGTTGTCCCCCGTCGCCCGTGACGAATCACACGGGGTCACGGCACGCATTGCGGCCGGGGCAGCACGACAGGTCCTTGCCCCGATCGCACCAGGGCTGGTCGTGCCGGTAGGGGTACGCGAGATCGAGCGGATGCCCCCCGGATCCGTTCATCCGGTCGACGCGCGGGCAGGCGTCATCGCGGTCGACGGCGAGCGTGAGCTGACCTTCGAGCGAGGGGAGCAGCCCACCGTCCGGCTGCGCGCTGACGGGCCGCTGTGCGTGGATGTGCCTGCGGTGCTGGCAGCGAGTGCCCGCCTCGGCCTGCTCAGACGCGCCCGTCAACGGTCCTCGTCCAACTGAGAATGCACGCACCGACCGTCTAGGAGGAGCACATGACCGACACGGTGGAGCGACGAGCTCTGACCCGGGAGCAACTGCTGAGCGCCTACCGAACGATGCGGGCGATCCGCGAGTTCGAGGAACGCGTGCATGCGGAGTTCGCGACCGGCGAGATCCCGGGATTCGTCCACCTGTATGCGGGCGAGGAGGCCTCGGCGGCTGGCGTATGCGGCAACCTCGATGACCGTGACACCATCGCCAGTACCCATCGCGGCCATGGCCACTGCATCGCCAAGGGCGTTGACGTCAGCGAAATGATGGCCGAGATCTACGGCCGCAGGACCGGCAGCTGCCATGGCAAGGGTGGCTCGATGCACATCGCCGACCTGTCCAAGGGCATGCTCGGCGCCAACGGCATCGTCGGCGGCGGGCCGCCACTGATCTGCGGGACGGCACTGGCCGCCAAGATCAAGGGCACCGGCGGTGTCAGCGTCGCGTTCTTCGGTGACGGCGCAAGCAACCAGGGCACGACGCTGGAATCAATGAACCTGGCCTCCGTGTGGAATCTGCCGGCCATCTTCGTCGCCGAGAACAACGGGTATGCCGAGACCACATCCAGCACCTGGTCGGTGGCCAGCGACAACATCGCTGACCGCGCGGCCGGATTCGGCATGCCGGGCGTCGTCGTCGACGGCTTCGACTTCTTCGCCGTGCACGAGGCGGCGAGCGAGGCGGTAGCCCGTGCCCGTGACGGCGGCGGCCCAACGCTCCTCGAGATGAAGTTCACCCGCTACTTCGGCCACTTCGAGGGCGACCAGCAGACCTACCGGGCCGGTGAGGTCGAGCATGCGCGGGCCGAGCTGGACTGCCTGAAGCGATTCGCTGCCCGGGTGATCGAGACCGGCGCGCTCACCCAATCCGACCTCGAAGCGGCCGACGCCGAGGTCGCGACCATGATCGACGAAGCGGTCGGCGAGGCAAAGTCCGCCCCGCTGCCGACCGAGGCAGATCTGCTCACCGACGTCTACGTCCGCTACTGACCGGAGGCTGGCCATGGCACGCACCATCACCTACCGTGAGGCGATCAACGAGGCGCTGGCCCAGGAAATGGAGCGGGACGAGAGCGTCATCGTCATGGGCGAGGACAACGCAGGTGGCGAGGGATCGCCTGGCGAGCTCGACGCCTGGGGCGGTGTGCTCGGCGTGACGAAGGGGCTCTATCACAGGTTCCCGGGCCGGGTGCTCGACACGCCTATCTCCGAATCGGCGTTCATCGGTGCCGCGATCGGCGCGGCCACGGCCGGGATGCGCCCTGTTGCCGAGCTCATGTTCGTCGACTTCATGGGTGTCTGCTTCGACCAGATCTACAACCAGGCGGCGAAGTTCCGGTACATGTTTGGCGGCAAGGCGGTCACGCCGGTCGTGATCCGCACCATGTACGGGGCCGGGCTTCGTGCCGCAGCGCAGCACTCCCAATGCCTGTACCCGCTGTTCACGCACATCCCGGGACTGAAGGTCGTCGTCCCGGCGACACCGTACGACGCGAAGGGCCTGCTGACCCAGGCGATCCGCGACAACGACCCGGTGATGTTCTTCGAGCACAAGGCGCTCTACGACCTGGCCGGGCCGGTGCCGGAGGAGGGCTACGCGGTACCGTTCGGCGAGGCGAACGTGGTGCGCGAGGGCGGTGACGTCACGATCGTGGCGCTGGGCCGGATGGTGCACACCTCGCTTGAGGCGGCTGAGCAGCTCGTCGCCGCCGGAGTACAGTGCGAGGTCGTCGACCTGCGAACCACCAGCCCGCTCGACGAGGACACAGTGCTGGAGAGTGTCCAGGGCACCGGCCGGCTCGTCGTGGTGGACGAGGCGCACCCGCGATGCTCGGTGGCCACCGACATCTCGTCGCTCGTCGCGCGGAAGGCCTTCGGCGCATTGCGGGCCCCGATCGAGATGGTGACAGCCCCGCACACGCCGGTGCCCTTCTCGAACACGCTCGAGGACCTCTACATTCCTGATGCGCAGCGCATCGCGAACGCCGTCAAGACGGTGGCGGAGTGGACCCGATGACCGACGAACGGATCGTCGCCGTCACGATGCCGAAGTGGGGCCTGTCGATGCAGCTCGGCAAGATCATCAGCTGGATCGCCACTGAGGGGGACGCCGTGAGCGCCGGCGATGAGCTCGCGGACATCGAGACGGACAAGATCGCGGGGACCCTGGAGGCAGGCAGCGCCGGCACCCTGCGGCGGATTATCGCAAGAGTGGGTGAGGACGTGCCCGTCAGCGGCACGATCGCGCTGATCGCGCCCGCCGACGTGAGCGACGATGACCTCGACGCCGTCGTGCAGGAGGCACGCGCGGTGATCGACGCCGGGGTGCGCGATGAGGCCGCCGGTGGGCCCGCCGTCGAGACGGCCGACATCGGCGGACGGAAGATCTGCTACGCCGGGGTCGGCGAGGGTGGCGACGTGGTGCTGCTCGTCCACGGTTACGGCGGTGACCGCGACTCCTGGCTGTTCCTGCAAGAGCCGCTGGCCGCGCGTCACCGCGTGTACGCGCTCGATCTGCCCGGCCACGGCACCTCATCCAAGGACGTCGGTGACGGCTCGGCCGGGATACTTGCCGATACCATCCTCGGTGTACTCGACGCGATCGGCGCCGAGCATGCCCACCTGGTCGGTCACTCGCTGGGCGGCGCCGCCGCGGTCGCGGCCACAGCCCGGGACCCGCGGCGGATCTCCTCGCTCACCCTGATCGCGCCATCCGGTTTCGGGCAGGAGATCAACGCCGGCTACCTGCGCGGCTTCGCCGACGCGCAGACGCGGCGCGAGCTCAAGCCGCTCATCGGCCAGCTATTCGCCGACGATCACCTGGTGACCCGCCAGGTGATCGATGACCTGCTCGCCTACAAGCGGCTGGACGGGGTCGATGCCGCACTGCACGCCTTGCTTGGCACACTCCTGGACGGCGACAAACAGCGCACAGAATCCGCCACAGCTCTCGCGGCGATCGGCGGCGCGGTACCGGTCACGGTGGTCTGGGGCAGCGAGGACCGCATCATCCCGCCTGCGCAGGCCGAGTCCGTGGCCGGCGCGGTCCGCTACCTACTCGAGGGCACCGGGCACATGCCCCACATGGAGCGGCCGACGGAGGTGCAGGCCGCTATCGAGGAGGCCATCGCCAGGGCGGGATGAGCAGGTTCAGGCTTCCCGCCAGCTGGCGGCGCGGTCTGCCGAACCCGGGACCGCAGATGTGTGCCGCGGGGCGGAGCCTTACACAGCCCGCGGAACGGGCGCACGATGAGCTGGCCGCCGGCCCGGCGGATGAGGACGCTGCGTGGGCCGCGGCCAGCCCACCAGGTGAGGACCTCGACGGGCCGGCCGCGTTCGTAATAGACGCGCTGGCGGGCCACGACGGCTCTGTGGACTATGTGTCGCTCTGGTCGATGACCTCGCGCAGCATGCTCAACTCAGCAAATACGTCCTTGAGGATGCCCACGAGCGCAAGCGTTGCGTGCACCTGGGCCGAAGCGAGCCTCGGCAGCGCGTAGTCGGATTCGACGTCGATCCGCTCGGCAAGAGCCTCGGCCTGACGGTAATGCTCCTCGCTGTGCATGCTGTGGACCTTCCCGCGTGGCGCCGCCAAATGCTGATAACCGGGACCATACACAGGACCTGGTGCTTGCGATCCAGCCGAGAACGGTGGCGGTGGGTCCTCCCGACGGCTGGCCAGGCAGCTGCCGTCTGCTGCCTGATGATGGCGGCGGTATCCCGCGCGGCCACGCCGCACCACCGCCTCGTGGCTGCCCGCACCCGGCGAGTCATGTCCGTGGGAGCGAAACGGGAGCGGGGAGAGCCGCCAGGTGCGGTCAGACGCGGTGACCGGCAGCCAGACAATGTCTGTGACCAGCGGAGACGCCGGCTAGCAGCGGATTCACTGGCCAGCGCGCTCAGTTCGGGACGAAGTGTCCCCAACCTGTGGCGAGGTTCTTCACATTCATTTCAAGGGCACGCGGAACGCGCCGGACCAGGGCCGGTCCCGACCTTGGGAAGCGCCGCGCGTCGAGAGCGCTGACGGCCGGACGGCGTACCAGCTTCCACTTTGGCTCCCGCTGGAGGCCAACTCAAGATCAATATGTGCTCTGACCTGGTCGGGATGGCCGGATTCGAACCGGCGGCCTCCTGCTCCCAAAGCAGGCGCGCTAACCAAGCTGCGCCACATCCCGCTGAACCGAACCGTAGCCTACCGCCCCGCGGGGCACGTTCTGCGCTCCGCGGCGGCAACGCAGGTCACTCACCGGTCTCCCCTCCGTCACGGGCCAGCGGCCACGTGTCGGCCTTGCTGGCTGAGAACCGGTACGCTGTCGGTGCTCACCCGGTACTGGATGCAGACGGCTCCCACCGGGCGCGCGGGCGTAGCTCAATGGCAGAGCCCCAGCCTTCCAAGCTGGTCATGAGGGTTCGATTCCCTTCGCCCGCTCCAACCCGAAAGCCCAGGTCACAGAGCTAGTGGTCACTGTCCAGGAGGGATCGGGTCGGCGTGCGGGCCGTCCCCGGTGCCACATGCGTGCCACACAGGCAGTAGATCATGCATTCTGACGGGGCTCTTTGATCTCGTCCTTGCCGACGCTCCGGCACATGTCGGGCCAGCTCGCCGAGCGCCTGTGCGATGGCCTGATCACGGTCCCGCGTCGCGTGCTGGTAGATGAGTGCGGCTCGCGTGCTGGAATGCCCGAGCCGTGCCATCAGCTCCTTGAGGCTCGCGCCAGTAGCGGCGGCAAGAGTGCCGCCCGTGTGGCGAAGATCGTGAAAGTGCAGGTCAGCTGCCCCTGCTGTCCCGCACGCCTTGACCCATATCCGGTGGAAGTTCGACCTCCGCAAGCGCGCACCCTTGGGACCGACGAGGCCCGACTCCCCTGGCTCGGCGAACCTCTCCAGGTGCCACCGAATCTGAGGCGCCAAGTCAGCCGGGAAGGCAACTGTCCGGCGACCCGCCTGCGACTTTGGTGTTTCCGGCTGCAGCACACCCGAATCGAGCTGAGCCGTCGTCTCGACTATCCGGATCTCGCACGTATCCAGGTCGATATTGTGTCTGCGCAGCGCGACGAGTTCTCCCCAGCGCAGGCTTGTCAAGGCGGCGCCTGCGGCGCCGCTGGCCTGGCGTCAGCGCCGGGCTCCGCCTTTGGGGAGGCCCGCCCGGGCCACACGCCGAGCCATGCTGATCAAGGCAGCTCACACCGCACGCAGGCCGGTACAGCTCACAGCCGTCTTTCTCGACGCACGATTGTCCCGCTCCCGGCCGCCGCGTCTAGGTTGCTCCCTGCGGTCGCGTCGCATGCGATCGGCTGCGCCGAACCTAGACACGACGTCCACTCGCCAGGATTGGGCGCCTATCGAGGAAGACGGGAGCAGAGCAGCAACACCCGCATGTCAGAATCGTTACCGAGGTGGCCCTGTCTCCTAACGGCTGAAAGCTGCAAACTGACCAGGCTGTGATCCACTATCTTCCGCGAGGTATTCGTATGGCTCCTGCACGCCCGGTAGCTGCGGCTGTAACAACCGGCGGGGTCTGCGCGGCCCTTGCCATGGCCGCCATCGTGCTGGCCGCTTGCGGTGGGCAGCACAGCACGGCCTCAGCCACTTCATCGCCCGCTACATCCTCGACCAGTGCGCACAGTAGCAGTTCGGCAGCGGCGACAACCGGTTCTGTGCAGCTCCCCGCTCAACTGCTCGGCCTGAAGAAGAACACCTCCGCAATGGCGAAGCAGGCCATTACCGTCGTTAGCAGGGAATTCGCTTCGCGCCTGATGGGGGACGTGGTGGGCGGGCAGGCCGCTATATACGGCGGTGGACAAAATGGTGCCACACCTTTCTTCCTCGTGGACGCGGGCACATGGGCCAAGCACGTAGCATCGCCGACCAACGTTGCGCATGTACTTCAGAAATTTATGCAGACCAAGGGCTTTACCGGCGCCAAGGTGCTCCCGGCAGGCCCTAACGGCGAGGCACTGGTCTGCGGTCAGAGGCACGTCACGGCGGGGACGGACACCATCTGCTACTGGGCAGACCACGTGAGCTTTGGCGTCGTGCTCTTCGCCCCCGGCTTCGTCTCCAGCCTCAGCGACGCCGCGTCGAAGACCAGCCAGATCCGCTCCACCGTCGTGAGCTAAAGACCACCACACTCTGGCCGACGACCGCCGTGCCCGCTGCGTGCCCGATCGAGCGCGAACTTGGGGAACTCACGGTCACTCGCGGGGAGGCAGACGTCCTGTCAACCTGGGGCGGGTCAGTTCATGGCACCCGCGCGGACGACCTTCTTAGCAACGGGTCGGCTCGTGCCACAGACATGCCACACACCGAGGGCTTCAACGGTCAGTAGCGGCAACTCACGGGTACAACGTGCCCCTGATCAGCGCATACGTCGGTCCTGTTCACGCCGGTTCCGGGTTCCCGATCTTCCAAGCTGGTCATGAGGGTTCGATTCCCTTCGCCCGCTCCACGATGAAAGCCCAGCTAGACGGGGCAGTTGGGGACCGGTACCCCGAGCCGGGCAAGGACCCGGAGTACCGGGTGGGCCACACACTGGAGGCAATCCCGACTACCTCGCGTGGATCAGTGAGGGGACCAGGCCCGAGCTGCCCCAGGCTCCGTAGCCCTTTGTGCCTGACTCCACTTGATATGCGACGGATCGGCCTCGCTTGATGTGCGGCACGCCCTAGAGATTTGCCAGGTGGTGCTCTGCTTCAGTCTGGCGGCTGGTGAGGACAGTGGGCAGCCACACGAACGGATCGCAGCCAGTTTCGCGGATGCCTCCGCCGGGTCCGGGACCACCGGCTATAGCAGCAGTAGCAAGCTGATACAACGTAGCCAGGAACTACTTGCGGACGCGGAACCGAAGGATTGTGACGGCTCCCGACCGTGTGCTGTCGAGCGGTTCCAGGTCTATCCTGGCGAGGCCCGGGGAGGAGAAGAAGCGGGTCCCGTCGCCGAGCAGGACCGGCAGGACATACACCATGATCTCGTCCACGAGTCCCCGCCGCAGGCACTGACCGGTGACGTCGGCACCGAGGATTTCGAGGTTCTTGCCGCCCGCGGCGCGGAGCGCGGTGGCGACGGCTTCCCCGATATCACCGGTGAGAAACGTGACCGCCGGGTCCGGCGGGTCCGGCGGCTCATGGGTGAGGACGAACTCAGCTCCCCCGTCGTAGGCAGGGGTGACCTTGTTCGGATTCTCGGCCATACGCTTACCCACCTCGTAGGTCCGCCGGCCGACGAGCATGGCGCCGGTGGCCGCCATGATCTCCGGGAACTCGTCCTCGATCGGCCCCATGAAGTCGAAGATCCAGTTCATCGCGTCGCCGGGACCAGCGGTGAACCCGTCGAGTGACATCGACCTGTTCACGACCACTTTGCCGCTTCCCGTGCTCGTGTCGCTCACCATGCACCTCCGAAGGACCTTCCCGGGCTGTCATCCCTGGCTGCGAATGATGACGTTACGCGCGCCCGGATCTCATCGTCTGCTTGCCGCGTGCCATTAGCCCGCCGGAATCAGAGCCCCGGCCGGACCGTCGTCATCGCTGGCGCGCTCAGCTTCCACGTGAGCGTCGATGGCGCTCGTGACCGCCCGGTCGGCGCCTCGCGCCTCATGCTGGTAGATCAGCGCGGCCCGCTCACTGTCATGTCCCATGCGGGCCATCAGGTCCTTGATCCGGCCCGCTGGCCGCCGCGAACGTGTTCTGGGTATGGCGCAGATCATGAAAACACAGACCGCGCGTGCCGATCGCCTCGACCGCGTACGCCCAGCCCGACATCCTGTTCAGAGTCCGTGATCCAGGAACGCGGTAAGGGTCGAGACGAAGCGATCGGCGTCATCAAGCCAGGGGTAAATGACCAGCGCCTGGCTGGACAACTAGCGTTCTGCGCTGAGCCAGTGTGAGGCCTTTGGCGATCGATGGGGTGCCCCAGTGCGGGGTATCGGGTCAGATCGCTGGCGGCTGGCCCGGGCAAGCCACCGCCTGGCGGCTGGCAGGTCCAGGATGAGCGCGAGCCCGCACACCGTCCCGACACCGACAGCGGCGCCGGCCACGGTATCGGTGAAGTAATGCCATCGCAGGCCGATGACGGCGATGGCGACGACGGCTCCCAGCACACACGCTGCTGCCGGGACCAGCACGCGCAGCACCCCTGCCCTGGCCGGCCGTGGCGGGATGACAAGCAGCACCATGACTATTGCGGCAAGCGTGAACACGGCCGTGGTGTGGCCGCTCGGATAGGTGACCACACCCAGGTAGGTGCGGTGGACCAGGGGCTTGAGCACGCCTTCGTCCAGTCCGACCGCAACCGGAACGGCTGCCGCGGTTAGCACGGCGCCGTTGAGCCGGCCGGTGAGCAGGCAGGCGATGACAATGGCAGCGCTCAGCACGGCCACCGGAATCAGCGAACCAGGCGCGGCAAGCCACAGCACGAGACCTTGATGGCCGCTGAGCCAGGTAATGACCGGGGAGTCGACGGCGTGATCGAGCCAGTTCGCTCTGGCCTGGTGCGCGAACAGCACGCCGAGCAGGGCGACGAGGGCCGCGCAGCAGGCCAGCACCGCACCAGCCCAGGGACGGGCGGAGGCAGCCAGCAGGGGCCGGCCAGGCCGAAGGTGTATGCCGTCCATGCCGCTCCAGTGGATTGCTTGCTGACGGGCGCGAGCCCGCCACCCCGGCTAGCCAGCCTACGTACCCTGGCCTACAGGGCGGTCCACTGAGGGCCGCCGGGGGAATGTGCCCGATGGTGGAGAGACCGGACCTGCGTGCAGAACTCCTGCGCAGGATGGAACGGGACCAGGCGGCCCGTAAGGCTCATGATGATGCGGCAGCCGGCCGGGCGGATGCCGACAACCTCCCGTGGCTCAAGAAGGTGATATCCGAGATCGGGTGGCCAGGACGACCGGTCGCCGGCGAGGACGCGGCCAACGCCGCCTGGCTGCTGGCGCAGCACGCCGACAGCGATCCCGCCTTCCAACGGCAGTGCCTCGACCTGCTGACCGTGGCCGCCAGCCAAGGCGAAGCAACCACGAAACTGGCTGACACCCCGCTGCGCTGGCACGCTCAGCGGCCTGGCT
>DPMS01000867.1 GCA_003541285.1 Actinomycetota bacterium | reverse complement strand
CCGCACTATCAGCTTGGGAATCCGGCCGATCGGCGTCTCTGACCGCCCTGACCTGGGCACTCGATGTACCGCTAGTGACCGTCATAGACCCTGTGACACCGGTCTAATGGCCCGCCAATGGCCCGTGGCGTCGTCGCCCGGAGCCTTGTGACCAAGGGTCCGGCTACTCGGTGACGCACACTATCCCCTGGCCAGGCTCGCCAGCTGCCAGGCAAATCAGCCGGGCTGCGACGGAGGGCGCCGCCGCCCGAAGACGAAGTATGAGAGCGGCACGACCCCGGCAGAATTAACCACCGCTACCACCGGGACCCACAACCACTTCGGGCCTCGGATCTGGTCCGCTGGCCGACGCTTGATGTCGATGAGGGCCGCCCCCTTGAGGATGCTCTCGGCAACTGCCGTGATGATGATCAGCTTGCGGGTACGCTCGCTGAGGTCACTCCACCTTGGCTTGGCTGCCATGACATCCTCCCCCACGTGGCTGGGTGCGGTTATCGTCTGCACCCTACATCGCCGCCTAGCAGGTCAGCCGGTATACGTGTACCCGGGTGAACTGGGTCGGACGGCAGTGAACTCCAACCCTGAGCCTCGGCGGTCAGCCGATCGCATACCCGCTAGGTGACCGGACAGGCCGCTGCTCTCCGGGCCCGCCTATCCGGTCCACTCTTCCACAACGGCCAGATCGGTGAACTCCGGCGGACTCGCGAGTATGTCGGCCAGCATCGCCCGAAGGGCCTGCAACCCCTCCTGGCGGCGCTGGTCGCGCTCGCGCGCCCGCGCCTTCTCCTCGCTCTCGAACACGACCAGGGTGTAGAACTGATCTGGGTCCTTCTGGTCTTGCATGATCATCGTCCGCAGCAAGCCCGAATCTGGTTGCTCGACCGCCTGGAGCTGCTCGCGCAGTCCGGCCGTATCTTTGCCCGGCTTCAACCGCCATCTCATGAGCTGCGCCCACATATCCAATCCCCCCTTGACCAGCCCGGCCGTCCCCCGCAAGGGCCACGACGAACACCGCGGCTGATCCTTCCACAGCGGTGCCGCCATGGCCACCCCCGAAAGCCAGCATCCGTCACACGGGCACGCCAGGGCTGGCCGTAGGCCGGTCGTGAACATCTGACGCTGACGAGGGGCAAGGTGCTAGCGATTATGCCGCTGACCTGCGGATTCCGGTGAGAGCGGGTGACGGGAATCGAACCCGCACTATCAGCTTGGGAAGCTGACGTTCTGCCATTGAACTACACCCGCGTGTCCCCCGCCGCCGCAGAGCCGCGGACCTGGGTTCGCTCCGACATCGTACCGGAGCCGGCCGGGTAGGTAGATCGGGTTGGCAGGCCACGCCCGGGGCAGCGACGATGACTGACGGGGCACCGCATGAGAGCCTGGGGTGACGATGAGCCCGAGCAAGGACACCGAATCGGTCCGGCGCTGGCGGGCACTGCTGGCAAGCGAGCGGGATGCGGCCGTCCTGTATTCCCGGCTGGCCGACGCCGAGAGCGGGGAGCGGCAGCAGATCTTCCGTGAACTCGCCGATATCGAGCGCAAGCACGCCGCCCACTGGGAAGGCAAGCTCCGGGCTGCGGGCGCCGCCGTCCCGCCGCCGGGAAAGCCCAGCCTGCGCACCCGGCTGCTGGGGATCGCCGCCCGGCAACTGTCGACCGGGACCGTCCTGCCCCTTATCGAGCGCGCCGAACAGGCCGACGCCAGTGTGTATGACGAGGATCCGGACGCGGCGCCAGGCATGGCAGCCGACGAACGCGGGCACGCCAAGATCATCAGCCGTCTCATCGAGGGTGGGCAGCCAAACCCGCGCCGGCAGATCGGGCGGCGGGAGCCGTGGCACCGGGGCGACCGCTCAGGGGCGCTGCGGGCCAGCGTTTTCGGGGTGAGCGACGGCCTGGTGTCCAACACCGCTCTGGTGATGGGTTTTGCGGGCTCCGGCACCTCGCGGACGGTGACCTTGCTGGCGGGGATCGCCGGCCTGCTGGCGGGATCGTTCTCGATGGCCGCGGGCGAGTACATCTCCATGTCCAGCCAGCGCGAGATGTACCAGCGGGAGATCTCGCTGGAGGCGGCCGAACTGGCCGAGAAGCCCGAGGAGGAGCGCGCCGAGCTCGTGCTCATCTACCGGGCCAAAGGACTCGAGCGCGCCGACGCGGAACGCATGGCGAACCGGATCATGGCCGACCGCGGGGTCGCGCTCGACACCCTCGCCCGGGAGGAACTCGGCCTCAACCCGGAAGCGCTGGGCTCACCCTGGGGCGCCGCCGCCAGCAGCCTGCTCGCCTTCGCGATCGGTGCCTTCGTCGTGGTCATCCCCTACCTGATCGGCGGCGGCACGGCAGCGCTGCTGACCGCGATCGGGCTCGCGATCGCCGCGCTGTTCGCGGTCGGCGCCACCATCGGGGCCATCAACGGACGGCCGGTGCTCCGGTCAGGTCTGCGGCAGGTGATCGTGGGCGCGCTGGCAGCCGGGGTGACCTACGGTGTAGGCCACCTCATCGGCACCTCGGTTTCCTGATCGCAGCAAACCACGCCTGATCGGCAGGTGACCAAGGCTCAGACGAGATGGTCGAACTCGCCCTTCTTGGCGCCATCCAGGAACGCATGCCACTCGGCAGCGGTGTACCGGAGGACAGGGCCGTCAGGATCCTTGGAGTCGCGGACGGCGACCATCCCATCGGTAGGCGCGAGTTCCACGCAGGCGCCGTCGCCAACGCTGCTCTGTGCCTTGCACCAGACTAGGTCACGGCCCGACGAGCCAGTTTCGTACATGACTATCCCCTCAGAACGGGAACATTGACGCCGAAGGCGTAACGCAGAGTCATTGAGCGTTATGCAAAACCCCCGGACCCCGGCCCGCTGACCTGCGGCGACGCGCGCAGATGGCCGAGTTCTGCATAAGCCTCTATGGCTCTTGTAGAGCGCACTCTTCTTGATCATCAGTTCGATCGACTCTTCACGGCCCAAAGACATTTTGCGGAGACGGTCGAAAACCTGCCTGTACCGGTATACATCCTGAGGACGCTCAAGATACACCTGCCCCACCAGCCCCTCGACGTAGACCACCCCCGGCACGGGATCGGCGAACTCCAGGAGGGTGAATGTGCTGTCCAGCGCTGGATGCGCACCAGCGCCGAAAGCGAGGATCTGAACCATCACGTTGGGCAGCTGACATGCCTCCATCACGTGGTCAATTTGCACGCTCATGACGGCTGGCCCACCCACGGCCCGGTGCAGCACTGCTTCATCTAGGACCGCCCAGAACTCTGGCGCATCCTCAGCCCTGGTGAGGATCTGCTGCCGGGTCTGACGAACCTCTATCCGCTGATCGATGACCGCCGGGCTCAGCCGCGGCATGGCTCCCTCATGAATCGCCCGTGCGTAGGCGGGGGTCTGGAGCAGTCCTGGGAACACGCCAGGCTCGAAGTCGCTGATGGAGACGGCTGCGGCTTCCAGGCCCACATAGGTCGCGTACGGCAGCTCGTAGGGCTGCCACCATGCCGGCCCTCTGCCTTCCCTGGCGAGCGTGTCAAGATGCTCACGCGTGGCATCGGCAACGCGGTACAAGTTGGACAGGTCGCGGATATCCCGTGCGCTAGCACCGCGCTGGCCGGTCTCCAGCCGCGACACCTTTGAGGGTGAGCAGAGCAGGGCCTCTGCCACCTGCTCCACGGTCATCCCCGCCTCGGTCCGCAGGGCTCGCAGCAAGGCACCGAGCTCACGGCGGCGAACGGTGGGACTGCGGACACCTGCCACTCCAGTCGATTCCCCTCCCGAGCGCACCACCGGCATCAGGACCACGCCGAGGTGTGGTGTCACGGCGTTGGACATTGACGATGGCACTTGCCAACACCACTTGTCAATCGGTCGTGCCGAGCACAAAAACGGCTGGCAACCTCGGATAGCAAATGCCACTAGCAATAGCGAAATTAACGGCCTACCAGCGAAAACGTGTCACCTTTGTATAGCCTTTCTGGCGGCGCAGCGGTACATTCCCAGTACGAGCACTTCACTGGGAAGTGCCATAACGCACCTGCCGCGGGAGTGCCACCCGGCCGCCACAACTCACGACAGGAGAGGCGCACCGGCACGCAGCAGCCGGCCAGTGCTCACAACACGAAGCTGGGCCGATGCGGTCACATCGGCCCAGCTGAACACCATCCCGGCTCGTGGGTGAGCGAAAGGAACAGTGTGTTGATCAAATCTACCAGCCCCACCAGCGGGAACAAGGTGAGGAACCGCCTTGTTCGCTGGGGGCGCAGGCGTCTGGAGGCGGCCGGGAACCGGCTATTCGCCACCGACGACCTGACCGCACTCGAACGCGGCTGGCAGATCATCCCCCAACGTTGTGGGCTGAGCCGCCAATACCGGGACCCACGGTTCGACTCCCTCATCAGGTGTCCTGACTGCAACGGCAACGGCGCCACGGACGGATGGCCGTGCCCGGGATGCCGGGGCACCGGCCGGCAGACGCAGCGCGCCCCGGCGACAGCGGGGGGAGGTGAGGGCCATGACCAGGATCCGCTCGCGCCGGCGAAGTGAGGCACAGCTCATCGCCGACCTGGACGACATTCTCCGGCCCAGCCGCCGGATCGGGGTGCTCGGCGCTGCCTGGCGCTGGCGCTACGAACTGGGGCTGGCAGCGGGCGTCACGCTGGCCCTGGCAACTCTTCTCCGGGTCCGTGGCACCGAGTGGACCGTCATCGCCATGTCGGCTCTGGCCGGGGCGCTGGCGCCGCCCTGGCCGCCATGGGCGACCGCGGCCGCCTGGCGGGTCATCACGCCACACCGGCTGCGGTCCGGCTGCGCCCAGGCCCGGATCCAGTCCCGGCGCGGAAGACTGCCGCTGGTCCTGCGCACCACATCCACACCGTTCGGCGAGCGGGTGCGGCTATGGTGCCCAGCCGGAACGTCGGCCGAGGACCTGCGGTCCGCGCGCCCCCTTCTCCGGGCTGCCTGCTGGGCCGCTGACGTCCGGATCACACGGGACGAGCGCTATGCCCATATCGTCACCGTGGACGTCATCAGGCACCGCCTCCTGCGGGCCGCACAGCAGGCCCCCACCGGACCTGTACCCGCCCCGGCTGCCCCGC
>DPMS01000864.1 GCA_003541285.1 Actinomycetota bacterium | reverse complement strand
GCGATCAGCAAGACGGTCACCCTCACCTCGACCTATGACCACCGGATCATCCAGGGCGCCCAGTCCGGGGATTTCCTGCGCCGTATCCATCATCTGCTGCTCGGCGAGGGCGGCTTCTACGACCTCGTCTTCGCCGCGCTCCAGATCCCCTACGAGCCGGTTCGCTGGGTGCGCGACATCCCGGCCGGTCACGAGGAGGATGTCACCAAGCCGGCCCGGGTGCACGAACTGATCCACGCCTACCGGGTGCGCGGCCACCTGCTGGCCGACACCGACCCGCTGGAGTACAAGCAGCGCAAGCATCCCGACCTGGACATCAACCAGCACGGCCTGACCTTGTGGGATCTGGAGCGTGAGTTCCCCACCGGCGGTTTCGGCGGTAAGCCCCTGATGAAGCTGCGGGAGATCCTGGGCGTGCTGCGCGACTCCTACTGCCGCACCGTCGGCGTCGAGTACATGCACATGCAGGAACCCGAGGAGCGGGCCTGGCTCCAGGCGCGGGTGGAACGCCCGCACGGCAGGCCGGATCACGCCGATCAGATGCAGATCCTGTCCCGGCTGAACGTGGCCGAGGCGTTCGAGATGTTCCTGCAGACCAAGTACGTCGGCCAGCGGCGCTTCTCGCTGGAGGGCGCCGAGTCGCTCATTCCGCTGATCGACGCGGTGCTCACCGAGGCGGCACGCGTCCCGCTGCACGAGGCCGTCATCGGGATGGCACACCGGGGCAGGCTGAACGTGCTCGCCAACATCGTGGGCAAGTCGTACGCCCAGATCTTCGGCGAGTTCGAGGGCAACNNCTGGTGGCCAACCCGAGCCACCTGGAGGCGGTGGACCCGGTGCTGGAGGGGGTAGTCCGGGCCAAGCAGGACATTCTGGACATCGGTGAGCCCGGGTTCACCGTGTTGCCCGTGCTGATCCACGGTGACGCCGCATTCGCGGGCCAGGGCGTAGTCGCCGAGACGCTGAACCTGTCCCAGTTGCGCGGCTACCGGACCGGCGGCACGGTGCACATCGTGGTGAACAACCAGGTCGGCTTCACCACCGCGCCGCAGGCCTCGCGCTCCAGCGTGTACTGCACCGACGTGGCCCGCATGATCCAGGCGCCCATCTTCCACGTCAATGGGGACGATCCGGAGGCAGTGGTCCGCGTGGGATGGCTGGCGTTCGAGTACCGGCAGGCGTTTGGCAAGGATGTGGTTATCGATCTGATCTGCTACCGCCGGCGCGGGCACAACGAGGCGGACAACCCCTCGTTCACCCAGCCGCTGATGTATGACCTTATCGACGCCAAGCGCTCCACCCGCAAGCTGTACACCGAGGCCCTGATCGGCCGCGGTGACATCACGATGGAGGAGGCGGAGCAGGCGCTGCGCGACTACCAGCAGCAGCTTGAGCGCGCGTTCACCGAGACGCGGGAGGCATCGCGGCGGCCCTCCGAACCGGGCGCGGTGATCAGGCCGGAGCCCGCCGCGCCGGTACCGATCGACCACGCAGCGACGCCGTCTGCGATCACCGTGGACGCCATCAAGCAGGTCATCGATTCGCAGCTGACCCTGCCGCCGGGGTTCACGCCGCACCCGCGGCTCCAGCCGGTACTCCAGCGCCGCGCCACCATGGTGAACCAGGACTCGATCGACTGGGCGACCGGCGAACTGCTCGCGTTCGCCTCGGTGCTGATGGACGGCCACGGGGTCCGGGTGGTGGGCCAGGACACCCGGCGCGGCACGTTCGGCCAGCGGCACGCGGTGCTGGTGGACCGGCACACCGGCGAGGAGCATACACCGCTGCGGCAATTCAACTCGGCCAGCGCCAAGTTCCACATCTACGACTCGCTGCTGTCGGAATTCGCGGCAGTGGGCTTCGAGTACGGGTACTCCGTTGCCCGCCCGGACGCGCTGGTCTGCTGGGAGGCCCAGTTCGGCGACTTCGCCAACGGCGCGCAGACGATCATGGATGAGTTCATCAGCTCCGGCGAGCAGAAGTGGGGCCAGCGTTCCAGCCTGGTGCTGCTGCTCCCGCACGGGTACGAGGGCCAGGGCCCCGACCACTCCTCCGCCCGCGTCGAGCGCTTCCTGTCCCTGTGCGCCCAGGACAACATGGCGGTGGCGATGCCCAGCACGCCGGCCAGCTACTTCCACCTGCTGCGCTGGCATGTGCTGTCGCGGCGGCGCAAGCCACTGGTCGTCTTCACACCCAAGTCGATGCTCCGGCTGAAGGCGGCCACCTCGACGGTGGCGGACTTCACCCGCGGGTCGTTCCAGCCGGTCATCGGCGATCAGTCAGGCCTTGACCCGGCCGCGGTCCGGCGGGTGCTGCTGTGCTCCGGGAAGGTCTACTACGACCTGGCGGAGAAGCGGGCAGAGGACGGGCCGGCCGACACCGCGATCGTCCGGGTCGAGCGGCTCTACCCGGTTCCCGCGGACGAAATTGCCGCCGAAGCCGCCCGTTACCCGGCTGCCACCGAAATCGCCTGGGTGCAGGAGGAGCCAGCCAACATGGGCGCCTGGCCGACGATGGCGCTGCGGCTGCCGGGCATCCTCGGGCGGCAGGTCAGCCCCATCTCACTTCCCGCCAGCTCAGCACCGGCCGCCGGCTCCGCCGTGAAGCACTCGGCCGAGCACCGGGACGTCATCGAGTCCGCGCTGGGCCGGGGGTAGGGCAGACGTGTCTCCCGGATCCCAGGAGAGCACGCGCTAGCCATGTACTTCACCGACAAGGGCATCGAGGAACTCGCGGAACGGCGGGGGGACGATGAGGTCAGCCTCGGCTGGCTGGCCGAGCGGTTGCGCGAATTCGTGGACGCCGCTCCCGAGTACGAAGCGGCCGTCGACCGGCTCGCCAGCTGGCTCGCCCGGCTGGACGACGACGAGGACTGACCACCGCGCCGCGCTGGCTCGCCTCACCCGCCGGAGTCCCTCACCCGCCGGAGTCCCTCACCCGCCGGACTCCCTCACCCGCCGGACTCCCTCACCCGCCGGACTCCCTCACCCGCCGGACTCCGCAGGACCCCGCGGCGCGTGGCCCGCACTGGCCGGCCAGCACCTGTCACAGCGGATCCGGCGGGAACCTGTTCGCGACACATCTTGACTTTCCGATAACGCGATATATCTTGTTCGTACCGGCTTGCTGCCCGCCCGGCCATCTTCTGGCCACGGGCACTGGCCAGGCGGGACTGTGCGCCGGCAGAAGGGAAGCCCACGATGCCACACTGGACGCTCGATGCTCCAACCACCCTTGAGTTCGACGGCGTCGCCGCGCTCCGGGTCCGGATCATCTCGGGTTCGGTCGCGGTTCTGACCACCGACGACCGCCCCCGCCTGGATGTGGCGGGCGTGGACGGGCAGCCGCTGCTCGTCAGGCACGAGGCCGGCATCCTCACCGTCACCTACCCGGACCTGACCTGGGACGGCCTGCTCGGCTGGCTCCGGCCACAGCCGCACTCAGCGGCCATCACGATCATGGTGCCCAAAGAGTGCCCCACCCAGCTCGGCGTGGTGAACGCTGCCGCAGTCGTGTCAGGCGTCTGCGCGAGCACCTCGATCAAGAGCGTCTCCGGGAAGATCACTCTCGACGGCATGACCGGCGCCGTGGACGCGAGCACCCTTTCCGGTGATGTCGAGGCACAGGGGCTCGACGGCCGGATCGGCTTCAACTCGGTCTCAGGGGATCTCACCGTGGCCGACGCCCATGTCGACCACCTGGACGCCAAGACCGTCAGCGGCAGGGTGACGGCGGACGTCGATCTGAGCAAGGGCGGCGCGCTGCGGGTAGCCACCGTCTCCGGCGAGGTGGCGATCCGGCTGCCCGCGGAGGCCAGTACGGTCGTGGACCTGCGGTCCACGACCGGCCGGGTGCAGAGCGAGTTCGGCGGCCTGACCTCCTCCCGCACTCCCGGCGCGCGCACCATCACCGGGACACTGGGCTCCGGCGACGCAAAGCTCTCGATCACTACGATGTCCGGTCAGGTGACGCTGCTCGAGCGCAACCACCGGCAGACACCGCCTGACGCCGGCGGCGCCGGGACGGAGAAGGACGCCTCATGAGCCCTGTTTTCCGGCACGGAAGACTACGCCTGTACCTGCTCAAGCTGCTGGACGAGGCCCCCCGGCACGGGTACGAGGTCATCCGGCTGCTCCAGGACCGCTTCCTTGGTGTGTACGCACCCTCGCCCGGCACGATCTACCCCCGGCTGGCGCGGCTTGAGGAGGAGGGCCTGGTCACTCACGATGAAGCCGACGGCCGGAAGGTGTACCGGATCACCGACAAGGGCCGCGAGGAACTTCATGCACGCCTCGACGACCTGGCCGAACTGGAAGAGGAGATCACGGCTTCGGTTCGCGATATCGCCCGCGAGGTCTCCGAGGATGTCCGGGAAACCGTCCGGAGCCTGCGCGAGGAACTCACCTCGGCGGCACGGGACATGCAGGGCGGGGGCCGCCAGCAGGCCGGCGGCCAGGCCCGGCAGAGGCGGGAGAGCCGGGGAGGGCGGGAGGCCAGGTCCAGCCAGTGGGGTGGGGAATGGGCCGAGGAGGCCGGCTGGCAGCCCGGCGGCGTGTGGGGCGAGGCCGGACGGGGCGAGCAGGCCGCTGGACGGGGCGAGGAGCCCGGGAAGGGCGAGGAGGGCCGGTCACGTGACAGCCGCCAGCGTGGTGGCCGCGGGTGGGGCGACTGGCCCGGCTGGACAGGCGGCCAGGGCTGGGGCGACTGGCCCGGCTGGGGCGGCCGGCCGGGCACCGGCGGGCCGCACAGCCACGCTAGCTACCGCGACCTTGAGCGGCTGGCCAGGCAATTCGCCCGGGAGCTGCGGATGGCCGCCTGGCATGCCCAGGCCATGAGCGAGGACACGCTCGGCGACCTGCGGGTCATCCTGGACGAGACGCTTGACCGGATCAAGACCGAGGTCTTCGCGAGCAAGGCCG
>DPMS01000952.1 GCA_003541285.1 Actinomycetota bacterium | reverse complement strand
CGCATGAGAAGGGACGTCGTCATGCTCCGCACCTCGATCACAGTGACCGCCGCCGCCCTGGCCGCCGCCTTCCCGCCTGCTCCCAGCACGCATCCGCCGACCAGTGCTCCTGCACCATCCCCGGCCGTGGCTGCGCAGCATGCCGGCGGTGTTTCCTGGGGCCTGATCGCGGCGCTGGCCGCTGTCTTCGCGGCGTTGCTGCTCGTCGGCCTGATCGGCGTCAGCTCGCTCTACCAGCAGGACCGGCACCGGGCACTGGCAGACCAGATCGGACGGTATGGTCCCCGGCATGCGCCTGCCCAGGCCGGCGAAGAGGGGAGAGTGGCCAGCACCGTCATTGGGCTGACGGGCCAGTTGCTGCGGTCGAGTAACTCCGAGCGCGGACTGACCCAGCGGCTGGACCTGGCGGGCATCTCCCGGACACCAGCCGAATGGGTGGTGCTGGGGGGTTCCGGCTGCGTGGTGCTGGCCGTCGTGCTGACCCTGCTCACTGGCAACGTCCTGGTTGGCGTCCTGGCTGGGGCGGTGGCCGGCTGGCTTGCCATGCGGCTGGTTCTGAACATACGGACCGGGCGGCGGCGGGGCGCCTTCGGTGAGCAGTTGCCAGACCTGCTGCAACTCATCGCGGCCTCGCTTCAGTCCGGCTTCTCATTGCCGCAGGCGCTGGACGGAGTGGTGCAAGAGAACACCCAGCCGGCCGCTGGCGAGTTCTCCCGCGCCCTGACCGAGGCCCGGATCGGTGCCGACCTGGAGGACGCGCTGGATGGGGTAGCGAACAGGATGAACTCCGACGACCTGCGGTGGACAGTCATGGCAATCCGCATCCAGCGCCAGGTCGGCGGCAATCTCGCCGAGGTGCTGCAAAACACCGTCGGCACCATGCGCGAGCGCGCCTACCTCCGCCGCCAGGTGCGGGCGCTCAGCGCCGAGGCACGGCTTTCCGCTTACATTCTGAGCGTGCTGCCGCCCCTGGTCGGATGCTGGCTGCTCTTCATCGACCCGACGTACATGCGGCCCCTCTACACCACGCTGGCGGGGCTGCTCCTGCTCGCGGTCACCGTGGTGCTGTACGTCGTCGGAGTGCTGTGGATGCGGAAGGTCATCAGGGTGGTGGTGTGAGGTGAGCAGTTCGGTGTTCCTCGGCGGCGCGCTGGTGGCGATCGGGCTGGCAATCGCCATGCTGGTGGTGACGGTATTCCCTGCGCGATCCACCCGACGCGGAGTCGGGGTGGCGCTAGCCGCGATCGAGCAGCGTTACTCCCGGCGGGGTCCGGGTGCTGAGCGGGCGTCCGACCCATTGGCGGCGCTGCCTGGATGGTCGCGGGGACTGGCCCTGCGGCTGTCCCCCTCAGGGATCGCCAGCACATTGCAGCGCAGGCTGGACCTCGCAGGCAATCCCGGGCGCTGGACGCCCGACCGGATTCTGGCGGTCAAGGGGCTGGGGATGCTGGTGCTCGCCCTGCTGGGCACACTGTACGGGCTGCACAATTTCGGCCTGCTGATCCTTGGCGCCGCCCTGGGCGGCACCATGGGCTTCTTCCTGCCCGACGTGCTGCTCTACAACGCGGCCAAGAAGCGGCAGGCGCGGATCCAGGCGACCCTGCCGGATGCCCTGGACATGCTGACGATCTGCGTGGAGGCTGGCCTGGGGTTCGACGCGGCACTCGGCCGGGTTGCGCGCAACACCAAAGGACCGCTGGCCGCGGAATTCGCCCGGGCCCTGCAGGAGATCCAGATCGGCAAGACCCGCAGCGCGGCGCTGCGTGGCGTGGTGGACCGCACCACCGTCCCGGAACTGCGGGCGTTCGTCTCCGCCATTGTCCAGGCGAGCGAACTGGGTATCGCGGTTGCGCGGGTGCTGCGCGAGCAGGCCAAGGAGATGCGACTGCGGCGCCGGCAGCGGGCCGAGGAGAAGGCACAGAAAGTGCCGGTGAAGCTCATGGTCCCACTGATCTTCTGCCTGTTGCCGGCTTTGTTCGTCTCCGCCATCGGGGCAGGTGTGATCACCATTGCGCACACCTTCTTCGGCACCCACGGGCTGTTCGGGTAGTGCGCCATGCCCGCCATATCCGGTCGGCCACGTCCCGACCTCGGCAGGCTGCTCATGCTGCTGGCTGTCACGGGGCTGCTGCTGCTGGACCTGGCAGGCCTGGTACGCGGCAGCGGCCACGCTGGGACGGCCGTGTTGCGGTGGCTCGGCACCGGGCTGGTATGCGTTTTCTACACGCTCATCATCTGGTGCTACCTGCGGCGCGGTCCCGCGATCGCCACCAGCAGGTCGATCAGCGCGCACGCTGCCGCAGTAACGGCGACGTGGGCGCCTTTCGTGCTCCCGCTGCTTCGCGGAGCACCCCCTGGCGCGGGCCGGGCAGGGATTGCCGACCTGCTGCTCGTTTCCGGCACGGCATGGTCGCTATGGTCACTGCGGTTCCTTGGCCGCAACCTGTCGGTGATCGCCCAGGCCAGAGAGGTGGTAGATCGCGGGCCCTACCGGTTCGTGCGGCACCCGCTCTATGCGGGGGAGATGGTGTCCGCGCTGGGGATCGCCGTGGCTGCTGGCAGTGTCATGGCGGTCGTCTGCTGGCTGGGCATCAGCGGCCTGCAGGTCTACCGCGCGCTACGCGAGGAGCAGGTCCTGCTGGAATCCCTGCCCGGTTACCACGGGTACCGGAACCGGACCGCCGCTCTGCTGCCCGGTGTTTTCTAGTGCGAACTCAGCGGGTTCTCATCGTGCAAACCGGCGATCGTGCGTCCACCACCCGGCGGGCCGATTCGACCAGGGTGGCCAGGCGCCGGCCGTGCGCGCCGCGCCAGTACACCTTGCCGCACGAGCGGCACCGGGCGAACACCTCGTAGGTGCGCCGGGTTCCCGGCCGCAGCAGGTGCTCCACCTCGTTCTTCGCGACCGGCTCCAGCATGCCGTTACAGGCGGTGCATCTGGTCCAGGGCCGCAGCGGCGGGGCGAAACGGTCGAGCACGTCACGCAACTGCGAGTCAGGATCGGCCCCCCGCACATATGCGCCGAACCGCATNNCTCACCGACCTCCGGCAGCGGGACCCCGAGTGACTCGACGACATGGCCCAGCGAGGACGTGGCGTCGTAGCCGACCTCGACCCGCCCGTCCGCGCGGTGGCGGCCGTCCAGGAACATCCGCAAGGCTGGATCGAACCGCAAGGTGATCGGGTACCCGGCCACCGGGCCGCCGGGATCAGCGGCCGTCATGGTTTCGCGGCGCCCGGCGCGCCCTCGCGCCGTGCTGCCCGGCCCGTTGCGCCATGCCTTCACCCTGATGCCCGCTCGCGGGCAGCGGCAAGAGCCGTTGGTCCCCCGTCGCGGTGCCCGGGCACGTCCGGCCTGTTCCGGGGATGGGCAGGCTGCTGGGGAGATTGTCATGAGGAAGCAAAGGATTTTGGGGTAC
>DPMS01000606.1 GCA_003541285.1 Actinomycetota bacterium | reverse complement strand
TGAGGCTCCGGTGCTGCCCGGGGTGGCGCTGGCATCCGGATGGGTGGGCAGGCCAGGCTTACCGTGGAAGATCGCCCTGGCATGATCCACCCGGAAGCCGGTCTCGCCGCAGCGCAGGACCGTCTCGACGGTTTCGCCCCGGTGCAGCGCACTGACCCGGATGATGGCTTCGCCACGCCCGGAATCGGATGGCAGCACCACCGGCGCGGGCATAGCCACCTCGGTCAGGTGGAGCTGCGGCTGCCCGGCCAGGGCGGAAGCTGCCTGGGCCATCGCCTCTGCCGCCATGGCCAGCGGCAGCACCGGCAGGCCATCGATCCGGTGATCGGCCAGGTAGGGATCGGAGGCCAGGGTCAGCCGGGTGTCCGCCACCAGTTCGACCCCTGGGTAGAGCACCCGGATCGTTTCCAGGAACCGGCCGCGCGGAGCGGCCGCCTGAGCCCGGACCGCTGCTGGGGCTGGCACCCCGACCCGGCCGTGGATGGCGAACCGGCCCGGGAAGCCGGGCGTGGTAAGCGCGCGCATCAGCAGCTGCGATCCGGCGGAGACCGGGATCGGTGCGATATGCCCGGGCCCGGGTGCCACTGGCGGCGCGCCCGGCGCTGGTTCCTGATCCGCCCACGGGGCCCAGTCGACATGCAGTGCCTGGCATCTGGGCCCGGTGGCCAGTTGCGAGGCTTGCTCGGCCAGGAGCCCGCTGGCAAGGGCGCCGCACGTGCCCGCGGGCATCCCGTAGCGTGCGGATACCGACCCGAACGTCACCAGCAACCGCAGTCTTTCCATGGCGACAGCGCCGAGCAAGGTGGTGAGCCTGGCCCGCTGGGTCATCACGTGCGCCCGCATGGTGGATTCCGGCAGGGCGGCGCAGCCCTCGATCGGGCCAGCCGACGCTGCGTGCACCACCGCCGTCACCGGTCCCAGTCCCCGTTCCAGGCTGCGCACGGCGGCCGCGACCTGGCCGGGATCAGCGGGATCTGCTTTCTTGCGGCTGACCCGGGTGCCGGCCGCCCGCAGCTGTGCCAGGTACGCGGCCAGGCGCGGGTCCTCCGGTCCTGGCGGCGCGATGACGGCCAGCGCCGACGCCCGGCCTGCCAGTGCCGCCGCGCAGGCCAGATCGCCTAGCCCGGCCATCCCGCTGACCAGCACCACATCGGCCGGCCCGAGCGGGAAGGTCCCGTCTGCCGCAGGCTCGGCCACGGCCATCACCGGTGTCCGCCCGATGCCCGCCGCGTCGAGCACGATCTCGCAGAACGCGCCGGGCGTGGCCGTCGCGTACGCGCGTGCGGCCCGCAGGCCATCCAGGTTCGCGGGGGCCCGGATCAACGTGACCCCGACCCGGGGGTGCTCGGCGTGCAGGGTGGCACAGAACCCGGACAGGCCGGCCGAGGAGGTGATCACCACCAGCAGGCCCAGCTCGATCGCTTCCTGGGCGGCACCGAGCAAGGTGGCGCACCCATCGGGGGTGGCGGGATCCCCGATGATGGCGAGCACCTGGTCTGCACCGGGGTCGTCGGCGAAGAGATCAGCAGCCATCCCGCCAAACGCCTGGCGGGGCGCTGGCCTCAGCCGCCAGGGTCCCTCGCAGCCGGCGGTGGCGGGAGGCTGCGCCGGGAGGAGTTCCTCGGTGAAGCAGCGGACCCAGCCAGCGACCCCCTCAACGTCAGGGCCAGGCCCGGCCGGAGCCGGCGTTGCCCGGATGGCGGCCGGGCCGGCGGTTGCCGCCTGGCGGGAGCTGGGGGTGCGGGCTGCCGGCGCGGGGAGGCCGGTGGCGGAAGGCCGGGTTGTGGGGTGGCCGGTCGCAGGGGGCGGAGCTGTGGGCGTGGGGTGGCCGGTCGCAGGGGGCGGAGCTGTGGGCGTGGGGTGGCCGGTCGCAGGGGGCGGAGCTGTGGGCGTGGGGTGGCCGGTGGCAGAGGCCGTTGGCTCGCCCTCGGGCATGCTGGCCGGGGTGGGGGCCGCAGGGGCGGCGGGACATGCCGGGCCGGGGCTGGCCGCGGCGGACGGTGTGGCTGTCTGACTGCGGCTGTGTTCAGGCGCGGTTGCTGGCCTGCCGGGTTCCGCGTGGCTGGGCGGCTGGGTGGCCGCCGCCGTTGCGGCGCCGGGATGAGCCGGGCCGGGGCTTGACGTGGCAGGGACCGCTGTGGCAGCGCGGCCGTTGCCGCGCTCCGGCGAGGTAGCCGGCACGCCGGGAGCTGCCGGTTGCGAGCCCGCGGCCGGTGGCGCCCCGGGGGCTGCGTGGCGGGGTATGCGGGTGGCCGGGGCCGGTGCCGGCGAAGCAGGTTCCGCCCGTCCGGGCTGGTGAGCGGCGGCGGACGGTGCTCGCCCGGCTGCTGCGGTACCGGCCGGCGGGACGCTCCCGCACGGGCTGGTGATGAATACCCGCGCGCGCCAGATGTCGATCGGCCGGGTGACCCGGCCCGCGAACAATGGTGCCAGGGATTTCACCGCTCCGACGGCGAACAGCGCGGCGGCCACCCGGGCGGCCGATTCCTCATCCGCCCAGACAGTTCCCAGGCTGACCGCGGGGACCTCGCAACAGTCAGCGGCGAGCAGGGACAGGCGGCCCCCGGGGCCTGTCTCCACCAGAAGGTCGGCCTCGCGGGCCGCCAGCCGGAGCGGGCTGGCGAACCTGACCGGGGAAGCCAGCTGGGTGGACAGCAGGGCTGCCAGGTCATCTCCGGAGCTCACCTCGGCCCCGGTGACCGAGGACAGCAGCCTGCGGGCCGGTGGCCGGAACGAGAACTCCCGGAGCACGGTGCGCATGGGCGCGGCGCGATCGGCCAGTGCCGCGGTGTACAGGGCATGCGGTGACCCCAGAACACGGGCAGGTATGCCGTCTGCCGCCAGCCGCCCGGTCAGGTCGTGCACGGCATCGGCCGGGCCGGCCAGCACCTGGCACCGGGGGCCGTTGTCGGCAGCGATGACCAGATCGGTGCCCGCACACAAAGCGCTCGCCGTCTGCGCGTCCGTGTCGACGCTTACCAGGGCCGTGTGCTGCGCGGGAGGGGCGGCCAGCAGCGCTGCGCGCTGGGACACCAGGCGGGTGGCGTCCGGGTCGGACAGGCAGCCCGCCCAGACCAGGCCGGTGATCTCGCCCAGTCCGTGGCCGACCGCGGCCACCGCGGCCACGCCGAGCTGGTCCAGCCAGCGCAGCCCGGCCAGAGATGCGGCGACGATGGCGGGCTGGAGCAGTGGGTCACCTGGACCAGGCTCGCCCGGTCCGGCATGCGACGCTGATGCGCCCAGTGGGGCGTCCTCGCCGGGGAACAGCAGCACTACCCGGCCACGAGCACCGTCCGCGGCGAGGATGTCAGGAGCCACCTTCAGCCGGCCGGGGCGCAGCGATGGCAGGAGGGCGACGGCGTCTCTGGCCAGCCCGGCAAGCTGGTCCTGTGTGCCCGCCACCAGCGCCACCCGGATCGGCCCGGGGTCGCCGGCCAGGCGGCCAGCGTGTGCGGCGAGATCGTGCAACTCCCCGTCGGAGAGCCACGGCGCCAGATCAGCGATGCGGCTGAGCTCCCGGGCCAGGGTGTGCCGGTCAGGCCCGCTGAACGTGTAGGCCTCGATCCGCGGGATGCCGGCGGGCGCCGGCACCGGCGCCGTGGCGGCCAGGCGGTTGCCGTGGCGGTGCCCGGAGCCGCCGCCTCCGCCTCCGCCGGGCCGGGGTCTGGGGCTCCCGGCCTTGGCCAACCCGCCGCCGTCAGCCGGCCGGGGCCCGCCGACTCCCGCGAGCTGAGCGGAGCCCGGACCGCTACCTCCTGCCAGCCTGGCGGCCCCCGGAGCCCGTCGCCTGCGCCCGCCGCGGGTGTCGCGGCGCACGACGACGTGCACGCTGGTGCCTCCCGGGCCCACCGCGCTGACCCCTGCCAGGCGGGGTCCCTCCGGCCACGGCTCGGGCCTCCGCAGCACCCTCAGCCGGGCATCCTCACTGGCGATCAGCGGGTGGGGGCGGACACAACCGGTGGTGGGCGGAATCACCCCCGCCGCGATCGCGAGTGCGATCTTGATCAGCCCGGCAACGCCGGCCGCCGCCTTGGCATGGCCGATGTTGGCTTTGATGGAGCCCAGCGCGGCGAGGCCGGACGCCCCCGCGCGGATCTCGGCCAACGAGGTCAGTTCCGCGAGATCCCCGGAACCGGTCCCGGTGCCGTCGCCTTCGATCAACTGGACAGCCGCTGGATCGATACCGGCCCGCTGGTAAGCGCGCCGGACCGCGAGCAGCAGGCTGCCGGAGCCCGGCCTGGTCAGGGCCGGGCTCCCGGCCGACGACACTCCCCAGCCGGCGATCTCCGCATAGGCAGGCACGCCGGCCTTGCGTGCGTCCGCTGCCCGCATCAGGACGACAAGCCCGCAGCCTTCGCCCGGCCAGAACCCGGTCGGGCGGGCGTCGAAGATCCGCATCTCGTCGCCGGCGAGCACGCCGGCGCTGGCCAGCCCTGACAGTTCGAACGGATCGAGACTGAGGTCCACACCACCGGCCACGGCGGCATCCAGATCACCCGCTGCGAGCGCCGAACAGGCGGTCGCGATCGCGAGCAGGGAGGATGAATGGGCGGAGTCGACCGCGTGGCCGCCGCCACGGAAGCCAAAGTGACCGCAGATCCGGTCGGCGATCGCACCGGGGAGGCTGCCGACGAGGCTGTCGTCGCTGACGGTGGGGAAGGGAGCGAGGAAGCCGGCCGCCGCATGTTCGATCACCCCGGCGTGCGCTTCCGGGGGGATCTCCCCAGCGGCCAGGGCGGTGCTGAGGACCCGGCGGACGTAGGGCCACCGGGACCGCAGGGCGGAGGCGCGGGATACATCACCGGTCAGGGTGTTGCCGATGATCACGCCGGTGCGGTCGCGGGTGAGACCCTGTCCGCCCGGGAAGCCGCCGTCGGCGAGGGCGCGGGCAGCTGTTTCCAGCGCGAGCCAGTGGGCGGGGTCGGCGCAGCGGTAGGCGGGATCGGTCACGCCGAAAGCCGCGCGGTCGAAGTGCCATCCCTCGATCAGGGCCGCCCTGGCGACAGGCCCGGCGTATTCGGCCAGATCGAGCCTGACCGGGGGCAGGCGCCGGAAGGCGCGCCTGCCGCTCACAAACAGTTCGAGGAACTCCGCCGGATGGGCGGCATCGGGGAAGCGGCTGGCGATCCCGACGATCGCGATGGATTCGCCAGGCTTTTCGGGGGCCGGGCGGTCAGGCATGGGCAGCGCCAGCCGTGCCGTACCTCATCGCTATCCCGGTCCGGGGCCCGGCAGGATCGGCGTGACCCGTGATATACATTACCCCCCCGAAACGATCCATATCAGAATGATGCTTTTGCAATTACGGAGAAATCCCCCGGTCCTCTCCGTGCCGCGCAGCTGGCGCTCAGGCCACGGCGGACAATAGTGGCATAGATGTTGCTCCGCGATGACCTGCCGCGCCCCGCTGACCGCAATGAAAGTTATTGGTGTCAGAAGCCCGGGTCAAGGCGGAACGCGGGACGCGTTGTTTTCGGTGGTTTCCTGCCGCCGCCTGGGTGCGGATCTGCGCGCTTGTGTTACTGGCTCACTTCCAGCTGCGGCTGGTCCATCAGCGGGGATGAGATGAGGAAGTCCGCAGTGGCCCGGTTGCAGGCGACCGGGATGTTCCACACCACGGCGATCCGCAGCAAAGCCTTCACGTCGTGGTCGTGCGGCTGAGGTTCCAGCGGGTCCCACAGGAATACCAGGAGGTCGATCTCCCCGTCTGCGATCCGGGCCCCGATCTGCTGATCGCCGCCGAGCGGGCCGCTGTGGAAGCAGATGACCGGCAGGCCGAGTTCTTCATGCAGCAGGCGCCCGGTCGTGCCGGTGGCGAACAGGCAGTGCCGGGCCAGGACGCCCCGGTTGAACCGGGCCCATTCCCGGAGGTCTTGCTTCCTGCGGTCGTGCGCGACAAGGGCGATGTTCCGCTGGCGGGCCGGTGCGTCGGTGGCACATTCGGTGATCATGGTCCCAGGGTGCGTGACCGATGTTGCGACGATGGCACATCCGGGTTAGCGCCCTGTGTACGGCCCGGGACATTCTGCCCGGTCAGGGGCACAAGGGAGGATCGCAGGAGCCAGCTGCCGCATTCCACGCCAGCGAGGCGCGTTCGGGGCGCCGGGGCACGGGTCGGCCGCAGCGGTGATGAGGTCACCGCTCCTGCCCGGAATGCGTACCGGTCGCTGGTGCGCTACTCTGAGCACATGCGTTCCGCTCGGTCGCTCCTTACCTAGCCGCGCCAACCTACCTCTTCGTTGGCGCGGCTGCCCCTCGTGACCGAGGGGCTTTTCTGTTGCCGGAGCCGGACCGATCACGTGGTGAGGGAAGATCATGACAGCCGCCGACAGTGCCGAGCGGGCACAGCAGCAGTACGACCCACGCGAAGTGCAGGAAAAGTGGCAGTCGCGGTGGGCCGGGATGGATCTGTTCCGGGCAAGCGACGACCCCGGTGATGAGCGTCCGCGGACCTATCTGCTGGACATGTTCCCGTATCCCTCGGGCGACCTGCACATGGGTCACGCCGAGGCCTATGCCATCGCGGACGCGGTAGCCCGCTACTACTTCCAGCGCGGGCACAACGTGCTGCATCCGATCGGCTGGGATGCCTTCGGGCTGCCCGCCGAGAATGCGGCGATCCGCAAGGATTCGCACCCGGCCGACTGGACCTACGCCAACATCGAGACGCAGGCTGCCTCATTCAGGCGGTATGGGGTGTCCTTCGACTGGTCACGGCGGCTGCACACGTGCGACCCGGACTACTACCGCTGGAACCAGTGGCTGTTCCTGCGGTTCTACGAGCGTGGCCTGGCTTACCGCAAGGATGGCCGGGTCAACTGGTGCCCGCACGACCAGACCGTGCTGGCCAATGAGCAGGTCATCGGCGGCAGGTGCGAGCGCTGCGGGACCGAGGTCGTGCGCCGGGTGCTGACCCAGTGGTACTTCAAGATCACTGAGTATGCGGACCGGCTGCTGTCGGACATGGCGCCGCTGGAGGGCAAGTGGCCCGACCGGGTGCTGCTGATGCAGCGCAACTGGATCGGCCGGTCCGAGGGCGCAGAGATCCGGTTCGCGATCGAGGGCCGGGACGAGCCGGTGACGGTGTTCACCACCCGCCCGGACACGCTGTATGGCGCTACCTTCTTCGTCATCGCTGCCGACTCGCCGCTGGCGCAGGAGGTGTGCGCGCTGGAGCAGCGCGAGGTGCTGGCGGAGTACCTGACCCAGGTGCGCAAGCTGTCCGACATCGAGCGGCAGTCAGCCGACCGGCCGAAGACCGGCGTCTTCCTGGGCCGGCACGCGGTGAACCCGGTCAACGGCGAGCGCATCCCGGTCTGGGCAGCCGACTACGTGCTGCCCGACTACGGCACCGGGGCGATCATGGCAGTCCCCGCGCACGACCAGCGTGACCTGGACTTCGCCCGGGCATATGGGCTGGATGTGCGGGTGGTGGTGGAGACCGGCGAGCCCGACCCGGCGGTTAGCGGCATCGCCACGCACGGGGACGGCACGCTGGTCAACTCCGGGCCGATCGACGGCCTGGACAAGGCGTCCGCGATCGCCAGGATCACCGAGATCCTGGCCGGGCAGGGTGAGGGCCGGGCAGCGGTGAGCTACCGACTGCGGGACTGGCTGGTCTCCCGGCAGCGGTTCTGGGGCACGCCCATCCCGATCGTCTACTGCTCCTCGTGCGGCGAGGTCCCGGTGCCCGACGAGCAACTGCCGGTGGTCCTGCCGGACCTGCGCGGGCAGGACCTGGTGCCCAAGGGCGTGTCCCCGCTGGCGGCGGCGGGTGACTGGGTGAGCACGGAGTGCCCCAAGTGCGGCGGGGCCGCACGGCGCGACACCGACACGATGGACACCTTCGTCGACTCCTCCTGGTACTTCCTGCGTTACTGCTCGCCCGGCTACGAGCACGGGCCGTTCGACGTCGAGGCGGTGCGGCGCTGGTGCCCGGTGGATCTGTATGTCGGCGGCGTCGAGCACGCGATCCTGCACCTGATGTACTCACGGTTCTTCATCAAGGTGCTGCACGACATGGGGATGGTCGACTTCACCGAGCCGTTCACCCGGCTGCTGAACCAGGGCCAGGTCATCAACCAGGGCCGGGCGATGTCGAAGTCGCTGGGCAACGGCGTGGACCTGGGTGAGCAACTGGCGGCGCACGGGGTGGATGCCATCCGGCTGACGATGATTTTCGCCAGCCCACCCGAGGATGACATCGACTGGGCCGACATGAACCCCGATGCGTCCGTTAAGTTCCTGGGCCGGGTGTGGCGGGTGGCGGCTGAGGCCGGTGCGGCGGACCCCGGCGCGGGGGCGGGCGACCTGGAGTTGCGCAAGGTCACCCACAGGACAATCGACGAGGTCACCAGGCTGGTTGAGGCGGCGCGGCTGAACGTCGCTGTCGCGCGGCTGATGGAACTGGTCAGCGCCACCCGCCGGGCGATCGACTCCGGGCCCGGCGCCGGTGACCCGGCTGTCCGGGAGGCGGCGGAGACGCTGGCCGTGCTGCTGTCGATCTTCGCCCCGTACACGGCGGAGGAGTGCTGGGGGCTGCTGGCTCATGAGCCATCGGTGGCTCGGGCCGGGTGGCCGGCCGCCGATCCGGCGCTGCTGGTCCAGGACCTGGTCACCTGTGTGGTGCAGGTCAACGGCAAGGTGCGCGACCGGCTGGAGGTCTCGCCCGGGATCGGTGAGGACGAACTGCGGGAACTGGCGCTGGCCGCGCCCGGGGTGGTCCGGGCGCTGGGCGGAGCCGGTGTCCGTACGGTGATCGTGCGGGCCCCACGCCTGGTCAACGTCGTTCCTGCCTGACAGGCGGATGACAGGCCGGCCGAGGGTGGCGGTGTTCACCCTGGGGGGAACGATCGCGATGACCCCGGCAGCTGGCCGGATGGAGGGGGCTGTCCCGGCCCTTGCCGCAGCGGACCTGCTCGCCTCCGTCCCGGGCCTGGCAGATCTGCGCGCCGAGATCAGCGTGCATGATCTCCGGCGGGTGCCCGGAGCCTCGCTGTCCATTGCGGACGTGCTGGAACTGGCCGCCCGCGTTGGGCGCGAGGTCGTTGCCGGGGCGGCGGGCGCGGTGGTGGTCCAGGGAACGGACACGATCGAGGAGACGTCATTCCTGCTCGACCTGGTCCACTCGCCCGACGCGCCGGTGGTGGTGACCGGTGCGATGCGCCATCCGGGCCTGGCGGGGGCGGACGGTCCCGCGAACATCCTGGCGGCGGTGACGGCTGCGGCGAGTCCGCAGCTACGCAGAACAGGCTGTGTGGTCGTGCTCGGCGACATGATCCATGCCGCGCGTTTTGTGCGCAAGGCTCACGCGACCAGCATTTCCGCGTTCGAATCGCCATCCGCCGGCCCACTTGGCCAGGTGGTCGAGGGCGAGGTGATGGTGTTCACCCGGCCTTCCGGCCGCTGGCACTCGCTGCTCCCGCCTGGGGTGGGGCAGGCGGCTCTGGACTCAGCCCAGGCGGGGCCGTCGGGGCAAGGGCCTGCTCAGGTGGGGCCAGCCAGACCGGATTCTGCCGAGGCGGGGCCGGCTGGCGGGCCAGTGCGGGTCGGCCTGCTGACCATGTCCCTGGGCGACGACGGGGAACTGCTCAGAGCCGCCGCTGGGCGTTTCGACGGGATGGTGGTCGCCGGCTTCGGGGTTGGCCACGTCCCCGCGTGGCTGGTGGCAAATCTCGAAACGCTCGCTCAGCAGATCCCGGTCGTGCTGGCATCACGCACCGGCGCCGGTTCCGTGCTGCGTGGGATGTACGCATTCGCGGGGTCGGAGCACGACCTTCAGTCCCGCGGGCTGATCGGCGCCGGCGTTCTCGACCCGCTGAAATCGCGCTTGCTGCTTCACGTGCTCCTGGCAGGCGGCGCTGGACGGGCGGAGATTGCCGGAGTGTTCCGGGCCGCCCGCGCCGCCAGCTGGTGAGCTAGGCAGGGAAGCAGCCCGGTCACACCCGCCGGAGCACGGCGACGACGCGGCCGAGGATGGTCGCCTCATCACCGGGGATCGGCGTGTAGACCGGGTTGTGGGGCATCAGCCAGACGTGGCCACCCGAGCGCTTGAAGGTCTTGACAGTGGCCTCACCGTCGATCATCGCGGCCACGATCTCGCCGTTCTCGGCGACCGGCTGCTGCCGGACCACCACCCAGTCGCCGTCCGCGATGGCGGCGTTGATCATGGAATCGCCGACCACCTTGAGCAGGAAGAGCGTGCCATCCCCGACGATCTGCCGGGGCAGCGGGAAGATGTCCTCGATCGCTTCCTCGGCCAGGACCGGCCCACCTGCGGCGATGCGGCCGACAACGGGCACGAAGGCGGCTTCCTGCGAGGTGATGTCCATCCCGTCGTCTTCCGCGGCCTCGGCGTCCGGGCGGACCGCAGCATGACCGGGCAGCCGGACTTCCACCGTGCGGGGACGTCCCGCGTCCCGCCGTAGGTAGCCCTTGCTCTGCAGGGTGGAGAGCTGGTAGGAGACGCTGGATGTGCTGGTCAGGCCGACCGCTTCGCCGATCTCGCGCATGGACGGGGGATAACCACGCCGCTGCACGGATTCCCTGATCACCTGAAGCACCTTCCGCTGCCGCCACGTCAGCACATGGTCTGGATCAGGATGATCTGGCATTTCAGTGACTACATTCGGCACAGTGGTCATGGTTCCCCTGGGCTTGCGGCCAGGCCTGCCCTTGGGTCTGACCTCGGGCCCAGTGTCCGGCGTGCCACTGGCCGAACCGTTGTGCGCCCCGCCGTCTTCCGCGCCGTGATCCATCTGCTCACCTCCGGATCTGGTTTATGGGTGCAGAGGCGACGCTAGCGGTTCCGGAGCCAGACCTCAAACATCTGTTCGATGTGGCGCGAAATGTCGTACCCCTGCGATAGAACAGTATCGTACGAGCGTTCGATCGAACTACTGTGCTATAGAACGAGTGTACGATAGAACTCTCATTCGACGAGGGAGGTCGGGATGAGTGTGATGTCAGCGGGGAAGCCGGTGGGGCTGGACGGGACGGTAGCCCCACTTCGGCCGCGGCGTGGGGGCATCAGTCGCCGGGGGTCGGCCGGCGTGCCGCGGGTGGGCGTGCCGCGGGTGGGCGTCTCGTCGGCCGCCTGGTCGCGGGCCGNNGCGTGTCACGGGCCGGCGTGTGGGGGGCTGGCGTGCCGGGGACCGGCGTATCCGCACGGGTGGGCGTCTCACAGCAGCGTGGGATAGGTCTTGCGGTTTCCCGGCAGGCACAGCGCGCCGCCTCGGTGCGTCTCACCCGGCGGGGCCGGATTGTGGTCAGGGGCCTGCTCACGGTGGCCGTCCTGCTGGCAGCAGTCCTGCTCTGGCTTGCTGCCGCGGCCAGGGCACAGCCTGCCAGGGCACAGGCTGCCAGCGCAGGCTCGCCGCCGGGTGCGGTGCACCGGAATCTGACCCCGGTCGTGGTGCATCCAGGCGAGTCCTTGTGGTCCATCGCGTTGCGGGCACAGCCCAGCGCCGACCCGCGTATCGTCGTGCAGCAGATCATCGAGCTCAACGCGCTCAGCGGGACTGGCATCGAGCCAGGTGAGCGACTGTGGGTACCGCGGGGGTGAGTTCGACACGCCGGGCGCGGCGCAGCCAGCCTGCCAATTCTGGCGCGGCTACCAGCCGCTTCGGGGGACAGCCGTCAGCCGGCGGGATCAGGCCGGAGGGTCGCGCTTGCGCGCTGAGCGCCACTGTTCTACCGTGAACACAACATCTAGTAGTTACACAGCTGTAGTTTCTCCACAGGTTGTGTAGCCAGAGACTCGGCAACCGGGGGAGGTACGCGTGTTCTGCCCGTTCTGCAGGCATCCGGACAGCCGCGTCATCGACAGCCGGACCGCTGATGACGGCGCCGCCATCCGGCGCCGCAGGTCCTGCCCGGCCTGTGGCCGGAGGTTCACCACGCAGGAGTCCGTGATCCTGATGGTGGCCAAGCGGAGCGGGGCGACCGAGCCGTTCACCAGGGACAAGATCGTCAACGGGGTCCGCCGCGCCTGCCAGGGCAGGCCGGTGACCGAGGACCAGCTGGCGATCCTGGCACAGCAGGTGGAGGACGCCATCAGGGGCCGGGGATGCGCGGAGGTCCCCTCCCACGACGTGGGCCTGGCAATCCTGGGCCCGCTTCGCGAGCTCGATGAGGTCGCGTACCTGCGTTTCGCCTCGGTCTACCGGGGCTTCGAGTCGCTCGCTGATTTCGAGGAAGAAATCGCGGCACTCCGTTCTGCGCATCAGTCGGCCACCGTGCTGACGCCCTGAAACCCAGGGCAGACACCACACAATCGGACGGGCCTGGTCGGGCCCAGCGGGGCGCAGGCTCCAGAAGGGGGATGGCAATGACCGAGACGGCGAGCGGATCCGCGGCACGGGACGGCAAGAGCGCCCGTAAGGGGCTCACCATGCGGCGCATCCACACCACCGATGGCGTTCACCCCTACGACGACGTCACCTGGGAACGCCGCGATGTGGTCATGACCAACTGGCGGGACGGCTCGGTCAACTTCGAGCAGCATGGCGTCGAGTTCCCAGACTTCTGGTCGGTGAACGCCGCCAACATCGTCACCACCAAGTACTTCCGCGGCGCGGTCGGCACGCCACAGCGCGAGTGGAGCCTCAGACAACTGGTCGACCGCGTCGTCGGCGTGTACGTGGCCGCCGGGCTCAAGCACGGCTATTTCGCCACCCCCAAGGACGCCGGGATCTTCGACCACGAACTCAAGCACGCGCTCATCCACCAGATCTTCAGCTTCAACTCGCCGGTCTGGTTCAACGTCGGCACCGAGTCCCCCCAGCAGGTATCGGCGTGTTTCATCCTGGCCGTTGACGACACGATGGACTCGATCCTGGAGTGGTACAAGGAAGAGGGCCTGATCTTCAAGGGCGGATCCGGCGCCGGGGTGAACCTGTCCCGGATCCGTTCCAGCAGGGAACTGCTCTCCTCGGGCGGCACGGCGAGCGGGCCGGTCTCCTTCATGCGCGGCGCTGACGCCTCCGCCGGGACCATCAAGTCCGGCGGCGCCACCCGGCGGGCCGCCAAGATGGTCGTCCTCGACGTGGACCACCCCGACGTCGAGGAGTTCATCCAGACCAAGGCCCGGGAAGAGGACAAGATCCGGGTCCTGCGCGACGCCGGGTATGACATGGACCTCGGCGGCAAGGACATCACCAGCGTCCAGTACCAGAACGCCAACAACTCGGTGCGGGTGTCCGCCGAGTTCATGCAGGCCGTCGAGGCAGGCGGCACGTTCGATCTGGCGGCCCGGCGGACCGGTGAGCCGATCGAGACCATCAACGCCAGGGACCTGTTCCGCAAGATGGCCCAGGCCGCCTGGGAATGCGCCGACCCGGGAATTCAATACGACGACACAATCAACGAATGGCACACGTGCCCCGAGTCGGGAAGAATTACTGCAAGTAATCCTTGTTCCGAGTACGTCCACCTAGATAATTCTTCGTGCAATCTGGCGAGCATTAACCTTCTTAAATTCCTCAGCGAGGAGAACAGCTTTGATATAAAGCGGTTCGAGCAGGTCACCGAGCTGATCATCACGGCGATGGATATTTCCATCTGCTTCGCCGACTTCCCGACCGAGAAAATATCTGCCATTACACGGGCCTATCGTCAGCTCGGCATCGGCTATGCGAATCTCGGCGCGCTGCTGATGGCCACAGGACATGCCTACGACTCCGAGGGCGGCCGGGCGATCGCTGCCGCGATCACTTCCCTCATGACCGGCACCGCCTACCGCCGGTCCACCGAACTCGCCACCGTCGTCGGCCCGTACGACGGTTACGAGCGCAACGCCTTCGCCCACAAGCGGGTGATGCGCAAGCACGCCGACGCCTGCCACCAGATCAAGACCCTCGGCGGCATGGACCGTGAGATTCACGCGGCGGCCGTCACGGCCTGGAAGGAATGCCTGGCGTCCGGCGAGAAGAATGGCTACAGGAACGCACAAGCCAGCCTGCTCGCGCCTACTGGCACCATAGGCCTCATGATGGACTGTGACACCACTGGTGTCGAGCCTGACCTGGCGCTGGTGAAGTTCAAGAAGCTCGTCGGCGGCGGCTCCATGCAGATCGTCAACCAGACGGTCCCGCGCGCCCTGAAGAGCCTCGGCTACCAGCCCGAGCAGATCGAGGCCATCACCGAGTACATCGCCGAGCACGGCCATGTGATCGACGCACCCGGCCTGCGCCCCGAACACTACGAGGTCTTCGACTGCGCGATGGGCGAGCGGGCCATCAGCCCGATGGGCCACGTCCGGATGATGGCCGCTGTCCAGCCCGGGCTGAGCGGGGCCATCTCCAAGTGCGTCGTGGGCGGCACGCTCGTGGCCTCCGCCGAGGGACTGGTCCGGATCGGCAGTCTCCACCAGGGAGAACCCGAGGACAGCTTCCGTACGGAGCATCTGGTCATCTCCTCCCTGGACGGTGACCGGAAGACGGATGCCTTCTACTACGGCGGGACACGCCATGTCCGGCGAGTCACGCTTCGCTCCGGTCACACCATTACCGGAACGTTGCCACACCGGTTGCTCGTCGCGGGCGACGGTGGTCTGGAGTGGAAGGCGCTGGCTGACATCACGGAGGCCGACTCTGTCGCCATGCAATACGGGGCAGAGTTGTGGGCATCTAGCGCGGCGCGGCTTCCCGGATTCGGCGTTCCGTCACGGTGCGGCACCCAGAAGGCCGTCACCCTCCCCGAAGAGATGTCAGAAGAACTGGCGTTCCTGCTCGGGGCCTATGCCTCCGAGGGGCACACGAGCCGCAGCAACTGGACCATCACGATCACCAATTCGGTGCCCGAGGTGCTGGAGCGGGTCCGGCAGGCGTGGCTGTCCGTATTTGGCCTGAGGGCAAGGATCACCGCAGAGCCCGGCAAATGCCCGGCAGTGGTGGTTTCGTCCAAGGCAGTGGTGGAGTTCATGACCACGCTCGGATGCGGTACGCGCTCATCCGGCAAGCGCATCCCCGACGCCGTACTGCGCTCGCCGCGGGCGATGGTGCTCGCGTTCCTGCAGGGGCTTGCGCTCGGCGCTTATGTCACGACATCGGCAGCCCCTAAGTGGGCTATCTGCCTGGACAGCCGCGGTCTTCTCGATGATCTTCAGGCTGTCATGACCAACCTGGGCGTCTTGCACGGACGTGTCACCAAGCACAACAAAACCAACGGCAGGGACTACGACGAGGTCTACGCCGCGGGAACCCAGGGACAGCTCATGGCGAGCCTGGTTCCCTTCCTGGAGCCGGACAAGGCGGCTCGGGCGGCGGGGTATCTGGAGATGAGTTTCAAGCCCGGTACCGCGGACATCGTCCCGGGGATATCGGGACATGAGCTCTACCAGCTCATCCCGCTCGGCCGTCAGGGGAAGGACTATGTACTGAGCTGGCGGAACGCGTTCAAGTTCCTTCTTGATCACCGGACACAGCAGGTGACGCGGTCCACCCTCGAGCGTGTCTCGACGCTTCCCGGCGTGGAACTGCCGGGATGGTTGCGCCAGGTTCTGGACGGCAACCTGCACTTTTCACAAGTGGCTACCATCGCTGACGCTGGCGAGGCCGAGGTCTTCGATCTCTCGGTGCCGGAGACGCATGCCTTCATAGCGAATGGCATCGTCAACCACAACACGGTGAACCTGCCCGAGTCGGCCACGGTCGAGGACATCGAGTCCATCTACTTCGAGGGATGGAAGCTCGGCCTGAAGGCGCTGGCGGTCTACCGCGACAACTGCAAGGTCGGGCAGCCGCTGTCGGACGGCAGGAAGAAGACCCAGACGGCAGAGGCCGCCGCGGCTTCACACGATGTCCGTCCGGTGCGGCGGCGCCTGCCAAAGCAGCGCCCAGCCACGGTGACCCGGTTCTCGGTCGCCGGCGCGGAAGGCTACATGACCGCTTCCAGCTACCCCGACGACGGTGTGGGCGAGGTCTTCCTCAAGCTCGGCAAGCAGGGGTCCACCCTGGCCGGCGTGATGGACGCGTTCTCGATGGCGATCTCCATCAGCCTCCAGTACGGGGTGCCGCTGGAGAAGTGGGTGGGGAAGTTCACCAACATGCGGTTCGAGCCGGCCGGCATCACCGATGACCCGGACATCCGGATCGCCAGTTCGGTGATGGACTACGTGTTCCGGCGGCTGGCGCTCGATCATCTGCCGTATGAGACCCGGGCCGAGATGGGGATCCTGTCCGCCGCCGAGCGGACCGCTCAGCTGGCCGGGGAGGACCCGGCCGCGCTGACGGAAGACCAGGACACCACCGAGATGGCCCAGTCCGCGCCGGTCGAGCGTGCGCAGCCGAAGCGCGAGCCTGCCGCCCAGGCCGGCCGGGCCGCGCAGCCGCCAGCGCAGCCGCAGCCGGGACTGCACAGCTCGATGGAGGTACTGGAGTCGCATCAGGGCCGCACCGCGGACGCCCCGCTGTGCCTGACCTGCGGCACCAAGATGCGCCCCGCAGGCAGCTGCTACGTCTGCGAAGGCTGCGGTGCCACCAGCGGCTGCAGCTGAAAGTGAGCGGTATTGCATCAGATGCAACAAGAGCGGTTGGGTATCCGATCGTTAAACGCCACGCGCCCGGGCCTGCAGGGGCTCGGGCGCGGGCGGCACGAGCTGAGATGTCGCGCCGGGTTGGAACCAGGATGACATCACACTCCGCGCCGCAGATCAAGTGAAGGGAGGTGTGATTATGGCAACCAGTCCGAAGCCGGCCAGCGACGCGGGCAAGCTGCTGCGCAAGCCGAAGACCCCGAAGAAGGTCAAGGATGTCGCGGCGAGCGATCTTGCGCAGGCGCCGCGCAAGCCGAAGAAGGGTAAGTGATCGGTGCCGCCCTGGGCCTGCAATCAGGGCGGCTGATCGCCGCAGCCATGTGAGCTGCGGCGAACGTTTGCTGGCAGGCGCAACACAGTCCATGGGTGATAGCGGTGACGATGATCTACCCACACCCGAAAACCTGCTAATCAAACCCGCTAAACATACTAACCGACGCTAGGATTAGGTTGTTTAGTAAGTTTGCTTAGGAGGTTCCTTGCGCAGCTTTGCTGGCCTTGACGCACTCATCGGGCTGGTGCCAGCCCAGATCGTCACCCGGCTCAGCGCGATCGACTTCGGCCGGGGCTCGGAGGCGCTTTACCGGGACCAGATGCCTGGTCTGCTCACCGAGCTCGCCGACCGGGCCCGCGTCCTGAGCATCACCGCCTCATCGGCGATCGAGGGCGTCGTCGTCGCGGACGCCGATCGTGCCCGGCGGATCATCGACCGGCGGACGACGACGCTGCGTAATCGCAGCGAGCAGGAACTGGCGGGCTACCGCGACGCCCAGGATTACCTGTTCCAGCAGGACTGGCGCCCGCTGAACGCTGGCCTGATCCTGCACCTGCACCGGCTGCTGTTCTCTCACACGGCGGTGCCCGGCGGGGCGTTCAAGACAGAGGACAACCTGGTCGTGGCCCGCTCGCCAGACGGCTCCACCACCGTCCGCTTCAAGCCAGTGCCCGCCGCGAGCACCCCGTTCGCCGTCGACGACGTCATCGAGCGCTACCAGCACGCGGTCGTGACAGGCAGGCATCACCCGGTGCTCCTGTCCGGGCTGTTCATCCTCGACCTTCTCGTCATCCACCCCTTCGAGGACGGCAACGGGCGGGTGACCCGCCTGCTCACCGGCGCCATGCTCAGCGAGCACGGCTACACGGTCGGCCGCTACGTGAGCCTTGAGCAGGCGATCGCCGAATCAGCCGACGCCTACTACCAGGCACTCTTGGACTCCACCCACGGCTGGCATGAAGGGACCGCCGACCCGTGGCCCTGGCTTAGCCACTTCACCAGCATGATCGCCAGAGCCTACGCCGTCTTCGCCGATCGCGCGGCTGCGGCCCAGGCCCCCAGGACCAAACAGGAGCGCGTCCGCGAACACATCCTGCGCCACGCACCGGCCACGTTCCGCCTTGCCGACATCAGGACAGCGCTACCCGGTGTGAGTGACCAGACCATCCGGCTCGTCCTGGAACAACTGAGGAAAGAGGGCAGGGTCCGGGCCGACGGAACCGGCCGCTCCGCGACCTGGACCCGGACGAATACCGCACCCTCCGAATAAGTGCCCTCCGCCAGCATTAGAGGCCCGCAACAACAGGGAACTAGCTGGGGCACCCTTACGGAAACCGTCTGATGCATCAAATGCGACAGCGTGTGCCTGAGAAGGGCACTGGAGCCATCGTTCCGTGACTGTTCGTGCGCTAGGGCCAGCAGAGCTGGGGGATCGCGGCTGTTGGCAGAAGCCGAGCCATCTTGCTACCACTGGTAGCACAAGTCCATGAGCGCTGATCCAGTCCGCGAAGAGGAGCACGACGAGCAGCTGAAGGAAATGATCCAGCTGGTTCGTGCCCTCGACCTGCGTGCGCCTGCTGAACTGGCCAGGCTGTTCGCGTCGCACGGGTTGGGGGACGACGTTAGGCGGGCCGCCGAGGCCATGGCCACCTTTCCCGTCCCTGATGAGCTACGTTGGACCACAGGGCTCGTCCAGTTGCTTGCGTTTGGGCAGCTTAGTTCCAGGGCGCACTCGCCGGACGTCGTCATCGGCGACATGGTTGCGCAGATCAAGCACGCTGGACCAGCCCGCAAGGTCAGCGTTTCTATGCCAGAAGACCTCACCACTGCTGTCCAGCAGCGGGTCGGGCGCGGCAAGTTCAGCCAGTACGTGACTGAGGCTGTTGCCCGGCAGTTCGAGTTGGACTTGCTCACTGAGCTGCTGGAATTGCTTGCCTCTGAGCACGGGCCAGTTCCGGAAAGCGACCTGGCGGAGGCGCGGGCCGCGTGGCCGGGCGACGAGTAGCGGCGGGCGGAACCCCGCTCCTCGACAGTGAAGGACTATCCAAGCTAGCCGCAGGTGATTCACGTGCCCGCGCGCACCTGGAGACTGCCGTGGCCCGGCGCGCCCGGGTTGCTGTGAGCGCGATCACCCTAACCGAGGTACTGAGGGGCGGTCCGCGTGATGCGGCTGTGCACCGGGTGCTATCCAGGATCACGGTCGTGCCGGTGAGTCCCGACATCGCGCGCCACGCTGGCGAACTGCCCGGGGCGACGGGACTCCCGGGTCATCGCTGCGCCATCGACGCGGTGGTTGCCGCAACAGCACTAGAACTGGAACGCCCAGTCGTGCTGCTGACCAGCGACCCGGACGATTCGAGCAGGTTGGCTGAAGGACCAGGGCGCCCGAAGGCGCAACGCGTCGCAGTCATCCATGTCTGATGTCACCCCGGCCTGAGCCGGCTGAGCGGGCTGGTCGGCGTGGACCTGACTGAGGAATACCGCACCGTCCGAATAAGTACTCTGCGCCAGTACACCGAGGGGCTGACGACCGGTTCAGGCGGGGAAGTCAGCCAGGACGGGGCGGAGCGCCCCGGGCTGGCTGAGCATCCCATGGTCCTGGCCGGGGTGACGTACCGCGCCCCGAAGATGGCGGCGGCCACGGCACGCGTGGCGGCACGGATCCAGTCCCGGTTCTCGCCACCGTCGATGGCGAGAACCGGAACGGCGATGTCCGCCAGGCGATCCACGGGCAGCACCAGGCCAGGTCCGCAGATGGCCACATCGGCGGGCATGTCCACGAACTCGCCGACGACCGGGAGACCGCGGTAGCGCACTATCAGCGGGTGGCCCGCAGCACCCGGAGCCTGCCTGAGCGGCGGTACCTCGGAGCCCGCTCCGCCCGGCTGAGGGAAACGTGATGTCCCTTATGCTGCTTGCGCGTCCGGCCGGCCGCGCTCACCAGGGCCTCATCCCTGCCTCCGATCGCGGTCCCCGGCTTCCGCCGGAAGGAGTCCGCCATGCCCGTCACCCCGCCCGCCCCGGAGGACATCGCCAGGATCGGCCAGCACTACCACCTGGACCTGGGCGAACAGGACCTGACGTCGTTCCAGGCCCTCGCCGCTACCCTGCTGGCCTCCTACGACGAGGTGGAACGACTGTATGCGGCGAGCCTTCCCGAGCCACCTGCCCGGCAGTACCAGTGGCCAGCCGCGGCCGCCAACGATCTTGGCGCCTGGTACGTCACCACCGAGATCACCAGCGGCCAGGACGGGCCGCTAGCCGGCCGCCGGGTGGCGGTCAAGGACAACATCGAGGTGGCGGGCGTCCCGATGATGAACGGGTCCGCGGCTGTCGAGGGCTATATCCCGCGCCGCGACGCAACCGTGGTCAGCA
>DPMS01000607.1 GCA_003541285.1 Actinomycetota bacterium | reverse complement strand
GATCGGCCAGATGGCCAGCTATGTCGATGACAGCCTGTCACCTTCGGTCCGCCGCACCCTCAGCCGTCTGCAGGACAGCGTCCCGCCGATGAGCGCCGAACTGGCCGCGCTGGTGGTGGAGGAGGAACTGGGCCTACCACCGGAGCGGGCCTTTGCCCGCTGGGATCCGCAGCCCATCGCCGCCGCGTCGATCGGCCAGGTGCACCGTGCACGGTGGCAGGACGGCCGGGAGGTCGCGGTCAAGATCCAGTACCCGGGTGCTGGACGGGCGCTGCTCAGCGACTTCACCCAGCTGAGCCGGGTTGCCCGGCTGTTCGCCGTGCTCATGCCCGGGCTCGAGGTCAAGCCGGTGCTCGACGAGTTGCGCGCCCGGGTCGCCGAGGAACTCGACTATTACCTGGAGGCACAGGCCCAGCAGGCCTTCGCTGATGCCTACGCCGGCGACCCGGATATCTTCGTGCCCGGGGTGGTCGCGGCCACCAGCCACGTCCTGGTCACCGAATGGATGGACGGCACCCCGCTCTCAAAGATCATCAGCGAAGGGTCGCAAGCGGACCGGGACCACGCCGGGCTGCTTTTTGTCCGGTTCCTGTTCTCCGGCCCCGCCCGGGCCGGAATGCTGCACGCCGACCCGCATCCCGGCAACTTCCGGATACTCGCCGACGGGCGGCTGGGAGTCCTGGACTTCGGCGCGGTGGACCGGCTGCCCGGCGGGTTCCCGACGTTCATCGGCCGGCTGCTCCGGATCGTGCACGATGGCACGGACATCGGGCCCGCCGAACAGGAATTGCGGGATCAGGGGTTCCTCAAGGAGGGCATTGAGATCGATCTTGAGGCCCTGCGTGCCTTCCTGGCGCCACTGGCGGAGCCCTCCCGGCTGGAGCGGTTCAAGTTCAGCCGGGACTGGCTGCGCGGCGAGGCCGTCCGGGTGACCGACTCGCGCTCGGCCAATCTGAGCCGGCGGCTCAACCTGCCCCCCTCATACGTGCTCATCCATCGTGTCTCCACCGCCGGCATGGGGGTGCTGTGCCAGCTGGGATGCGAAGGGCCATTCCGGGCCGAAGTGATCAGATGGATGCCGGGCTACCGCGACAGCGATCCGCAAGCCGGGGATCCCGTCGCTGATGCGGTGACCCCGGGCCGGTAGCACTTCCCCGGCCCGGGGCGACCCGTGACCCTGGCCCACGCATGCCAGGGTCACGACCGCACCACTCTCACCGTCAGTCGGCGTCGAGGTGGCTGCGCATCAGCCAGACCTCGACCTGAGCCCGGGACAGGCGATCCTGCGCCCGGGCTGCCCGGCGCGACGCCCGCCGCAGCGCCCGCAACCGCGACGCCTGGCGTTCCTGCTGTGCACGCGCCAGCAGGGTCTGCTGTCTTTCCCGCGCTAGCCGGTTGTCGCTATACACGTCCGTACCGCCTTTCGCTGGTCCTGTGGCCACGTTCTNNGCCACGTTCTGGTCCTGTGGCTGGCAAGACTGGGCAGGCCGGTGACTCCCGGCGCATGGGCCGCTGCCACGCCCATGCGCCGGGCACTGCTAGGCCGCGACTTCTGTCTTGCGGGGCCGCCCACGCGGCCGCTTGCGCGGCACGACCTCGCCGCGCAGGAAGAGCTCGCCGCCCCACACACCCCAGGGCTCCTGCCGCTCAAGTGCCCCGGTCAGGCAGGCGATCCTCGCGGTGCACCCCCGGCACATGGCCTTGGCGGTCTCCACGTCCTCCGGGGACTCGGCGAAGAACAGGTCGGGATCCCGCATGCAGGGCAGGGCGGGCCGGCCGGCCGGCGCACCCGGCACCGGCAACATGACCCTGGTCTCCAGTGGCGGGCCTGCCTGCTCCGGCACGGCCGCAGTCGGCACCGGGCCAACCCCGGTTCCCCTTACTCCTGGTACGGACTCCGCTTCCAGCCCCGTCGTGCCCGATGCAACGGCGGTGGTGCCGGGCCAGTACATTTCCATCCCCTCTCGTAGCTCGTCGGTCTGCTCGTCGTCGGTCTCACTGGCTGAGGTCGCGCTGGCCCGGTACATAGCTAAGGCCGCGGACCCGGTGCGGGTCCGCGGCCTTCAGGGGATCAAGGCCGGTCTTCTTAGACCGGATCCCAAGCCGGATGCGAACCCGACACACCACCGCCATTGGCGGCAATACGGGTCATGTGCTGGTACTTCTTGCAGGTGACCTGCGGCGTGGCGGCCAGCCCGAGCTCATGCGGCCACGGACGCGTCACGGCGAGGCCGGCGAGCGAGACCGCGAGGCCGCCCGGCAGGCTGGTGCCCCGCGCAGCAGCAAAGGACCGCGAGCCACGCTTATCGCCGGCAAGCTGGCCAAGAATCATGCAGCTCTTCACTGTGGGCACCTCCTCCCGCGAAGCATCGTCCGCCCACTCATGGACATGTCAGCAGCCTATGGAGGCCGCCGCGGCGGGGCAACTGATTTTCTCTGCCGGGGCAGGGCACTCTCACTGCCGCGCCACAGGCATCTGGCAGCCGCGGAGACACGGCGTCATCGCGAACGGGCGCGGCGCCGGCCTCATCGCCGGGCGGGCGCGGCGGCCTCATGACCGGGTCCGGATGAGCCCCTCCTGGACGACCGAGACCACAAGATCGCCCTCCTGGGTGAAGACCTCACCACGAGCGAGCCCCCTGGCGCCACCAGCCGCCGGGGACTCCTGTGCGTACAGCAGCCACCGGTCCGCGCGGAACGGCCGGTGGAACCACATCGCGTGATCGAGGCTCGCCCCCGTCGTATGCCCGTCCGCCCAGGACAGGCCGTGCCGCAGCAGCACCGTGTCCAGCAGCGTCATGTCCGAGGCGTACGTCATCAGGCAGACATGCAGCAGCGGGTCATCCGGCAGGTCACCGTCGGCCCGCAGCCAGACCAGATTGTGGTCGGTGCGCAACGATGGGTCGCGCTGCGCCTCGTAGGACAGCGGCCCGATGAACCGCAGATCGATCGGGTTGTCCCGGGAGGCATCGCGCGCGGCCGGCCCGAACAGCTTCTCCCACCGCTCCGCGGCGGGCGCCACTGTCTCCGGCGCAGGCACCTCCGGCATCGGCAACGCATGAGACGGCCCGGGTCCGGGGTGGTGGAACGACGCCGACAAGGTGAAGATCGCCTCGCCGTGCTGGATCGCGGACACCCGCCGGGTGGTGAAGGACCGCCCGTCCCGTACCCGGTCCACGATGTAGACGAGCGGGATCGCCGGGTCGCCCGGCCGGATGAAGTACGCGTGCAGGGAATGCACCGGCCGGTCNNGAACACCACATCCCACTCCAGCCCTTTCGCCGCGTGCAGCGACGCCACGGTCACGCCGTCCAGGGCCGGGGCATGCTCGATGGCGGCCCGGTGGGCCAGCTCGGCCACGACATCGGCTAGCCCTGCATCCGGGGCGATCGCGCAGAAGTCCTCCGCAAGCTGGGCCAGCGCCGCCAGCGACTCCCATCGCTCCCGGGCCGGGCCCCGGCCCGGTGGCGGGTCGAGGGTGAAGCCGAGCCCGGCGAGCACATGCCTGACCTCGGCCGCGGGCCCAGGCTCCGCAGCCGTCACCTGCCCCGGATCGCCGGCCGCCCGGGC
>DPMS01000709.1 GCA_003541285.1 Actinomycetota bacterium | reverse complement strand
CGTGATCCGGGCAGTTCCCTCCCCCTACGACCCGCAGTCCTGGCTGGTCAGTCCGGCAGGCAAGGTGGGCGCGGCCCGCATCGGTGATGTTGAGGTGGTCATCACACCCAAGCTGGCGATCGCGCGGCTGTTGTTCCTCGTCGGCTACGCCCAGCATGGGGCCGCCTGGCGGCCCGAGGATGTGGCGCTGCCCGAAGCTCCCGGGCTGGTGCCGGTGATGGCGCAGGTCTTGTGGCGGCAAACCGAGCGGGCTGTGCACCTGGGCCTGCTGCCTGGCTACGTCACACTCGAAGAGACCTCTTACGTGCTCCGCGGCCGCCTGCGCGAGACCGAGCAGTTGCACCGCCATCATGGGCTGCCGGTCCCGCTGGAGATCCGCCACGACGAGTTCACTGTCGATATCGCCGAGAACCAGATCCTGCGAACCGCCTGCGAGCGGATGCTGCAGGTGCCCGGGGTGGATGCCGAATCCTCGCTGAGGCTACGCCGGCTGTTGCGCGATTTCACCGACGTCACTCCGCTCGACCGTAGAGACGACGTTCCGGCCTGGCAGCCAACCCGGCTCAATGCCCGCTACCACACCGCGCTGCGACTGGCCGAGCTGGTGATCCGGGCAACCTCCGTCGAGCAGGGCACCGGCGGCGTGACAGTGGACGGCTTCCTGCTCGACATGCCGCAGCTATTCGAGGACTTCGTCACCGTGGCCCTGCGTGAGGCACTCGTTGCGGCCTACGGCGGCCGGGTCGACGACCAGGACCCTCACCACTTCGACGAGGCCGGGCAGGTCCTGCTGCGCCCCGACATCGTGTGGAAACGCCGCGGCACTGCCCTCGCCGTCGTGGACGCCAAGTACAAGGCCGAGAAGCCAGCCGGCTACCCCAACGCCGACCTGTACCAGCTACTCGCCTACTGCACCGTCCTCGGTCTTGACCGCGGGCACCTGGTGGACGCCAAGGGCAGCGAAGAACCCGCCCACCACGTCGTCCGCCGATCTGGCACCGAGATCATCTGCCACGCCGTCGATCTCGACAGCGAACCCGTGGTCCTGCTTCACCAGATACAGGATCTGGCCTCGCACATCGCTGCGTGACAGGCCGACGACAGTCATTGTGGTCAGGCCCCTGTCCGGTGGATGATCAGACCGCAGCCTCGCCCCTGCCCGCTGGGGCGGTGAACTGCGCACTGAGCGGACCAGCAGGGAGAGAAACAATCATGGGTGGGGCTACAGAACTCGAGCCCGGCGAGGTCTTCGCGGGACGGTACGAGGTTCAGCGGGAGCTGGGTGCGGGTGACCGCAAGCGAACGTACCTGGCCCGGGACAAGAGGATGGACCGGCTCGTAGCGATTTCTTTAGTGAAACCGGAAGCGGTCCTCACAGATCCCCAGGGCACTGAGCGTGAGGCCAAGGTGCTCGGCCGTATCGGCAGCCATCCCAACATCGTCTCGCTCTTTGAATACGAGATGGACGGGGATGGCTCCCTTGAGTACATGATCTCCGAGTACCTGAGCGGCGGAACGCTCACCGCATACCTGCAGACAGCAGACCAGCAAAAACTCGACGACATCCTCCTTCTCGGACGCCAGCTCTGCCGCGGGCTGTCCCATCTGCACAAGCATGGCCTCATTCATCGGGACGTGTCACCGGACAACGTATGGCTCGATGAGCGTCATGTCGCTCACCTGGGCGATTTCGACTCGGCAATCCCCGTCGCTGGAGACGATGCCCCTGCGGCCGATCACAACGGGCTCGTTCGCCGCTCCCGAGGAACATGAAGGCCGCCCCCTCGACGCACGCTCCGACCTCTTCTCACTGGGAGGCGTGCTCTACGTCGTTGCGACCGGCGAACGCCGACCAGGAGACATCGGGCTGCTCCGCTCACGACGCCCAGACCTGCCCTCCGCATTCGGCGACCTCGTGGCCAGCCTGCTCGCCGCGTCACCCGATGACCGGCCTGCTGACGCCGAAGTCGTGCTGCAGCAACTCAATGAGATCCGCCACGCCTCGAATATCGGTGCGCTCATCGCCGCAGGCGAGAGCGACAAGGTCGAGTTCAAATCCTCACTCCATCACCCATACGGGCCGGTGCCCCCAGAACTCCGGGATCTGCAGCCAGGACAACTAAAGAAGGTAATTAAGAAGGCGCTTGCTAAGAGCGTCACCAAGACTATTGCCGCGTTCCTCAACACAGACGGCGGCACACTCCTGATCGGAGTGGAGGACTCAGGGACCGTACTTGGCATCGAGCCTGACTTTGAGCATCTCAAGGAGGGAAAGCAAAACGCTGATGGCTGGCTGCTGTCCCTGCAGGAAGTGGTCAACAACGCCCTCGGAACTGAAGTCTGGAACGCTGTTCACGTTTCGCTGGTGCGCGACGGCTCGCAGACGGTAGCAGTCGCCCGCTGCCCTCCCCGCACGACCGAGACCTGGCACGCCGAAGACGGCGGCGAGCTTTTCTACATACGAGCCGCGAACGGGACGCGCGACCTGAATGGCTCCAGACTCCTCAAGTACATCCGGGAGCGCTGGCCTTCATGATCCCCGGTTTGCCGGACCGAGGCACAGCCGCGGGCAACGCCCGGCTTCCTGACATTGCCATCGACAGCGCAGTCAGCTCATAGGATCGCCAAGCATGTCCCGGACGCAACGCTTGCTCGTGGTTCTGGCGCTCAACCTGGCGCTCGTAGCCGCCCTGGTGATCGCAGGTGTGACGGCGCATTCGCTCGCGGTGCTCGCAGCAGGCGGCGACTACCTTCTCGATGCGGCAGGCGTGGGCGTGGCTCTGCTGGCGATCCGGATGACCGCACGCCCAGCGAGCCGCGGACGGCGGGAAGGCGGCCCGAACGCGTCGAGTGTCGCCGCCCTTATCAACGGCGGCTGGCTGCTCGTTCTTGAAGTACTCGTCGCCGGCGCGGCGGCTGACCGCCTTATCACCGGGACGCCTCAGGTGCACGGCCTGCCCGTGCTCGTAGTGAGCGGCATTGCCGCGCTGGTAATGACCGGCGGCGCTCTCATCCTCCGTGGAGACGGCGATGACGATGACGACGAGGCCGAGGCCGAGGAACATGACCTGTCTGTAGCGGCAGTCCTACTCGACACCATCGCGGATGCAGCCGCAGCAGCAGGCGTGGCCGCGACCGGCGCGATCATCCTGACTACAGGCGGCTGGTACTGGCTGGACCCGGCGGTAGCGCTCGCTATAGCCGTCGTCGTTGCCCACCACGCCTTCGCACTGATCCGGAAAGTCCTCACCCGGCTGCGGCTCGCAGCAGCGGACAGCACTGGCTGATCACGTCCTGATCAGGGAAAGCCCATCGTACTCGGCGAAGTCGGCGAAGTCTTTGATGTTCAGCGTCGCGAGCGGGAGGTCATAGGCCAGGCAGCACGCGGCAATCCAGGTGTCGTTGACCGGGCGGGGCCGACCGCGCTGAGTGGCGGCGGCGGACAGATCGCCCCAGATGGCGGCGACGCTCTTGCCTCCGGTGATCACGGGCTTGCCGGATAGCCACGCGTCCAGCATCGCGCGGTTGCGCGGCCCCCAGCGCCGTAGCCGGGTCCACTGGATGAGTTCGCCGACAGTTACGAACGTTACGAGTGGCTGTGCCCCGGTCAGCCGCACACCTAACGCTGGCGGTACCCGGCCCTTGAACGAGCGCGACGCGACATCGGTATCGAGGACCACAGCCCTCGGACGCGGCTCAGGCAAGGTCGGCGTGGCGCGATTCGGTGACGAAGGCGAGGAACTCGTCGAGTTCCTCGTCAGTCTCGAAGGCATCGCAGCGCAGCTCATCCATCGAGCGGATCGGATGGGCACCCGGAGTCTGCCGGATCAGCTCCTCCAGCGGCACCAGATCCTCACTAACCGG
>DPMS01000604.1 GCA_003541285.1 Actinomycetota bacterium | reverse complement strand
GTGGAACCACATCGCGTGATCCAGGCTTGCCCCCGTCGTGTGCCCGTCCGCCCACGACAGGCCCTGCCGGAGCAGCACCGTGTCCAGCAGCGTCATGTCCGAGGCGTAGGTCATCAGGCAGACGTGCAGCAGTGGGTCGTCCGGCAGTTCACCGTCGGCCCGCAGCCAGACCAGGTTGTGGTCGGTGCGCAGCGACGGGTCACGCTGCGCCTCGTACGACAGTGGCCCGAGGTACCGCAGGTCGATCGGGTTGTCCCGGGAGGCCTCCCCGGCGGCCTCACCGAACAGCTTCTCCCATCGCTCCCAGGCGGGTGCCAGCGTCTCCGGTGCGGGCACCTGCGGCATCGGCAACGCGTGCGACGGCCCGGGCTCGGGGTGATGGAACGACGCGGACAAGGTGAAGATCACCTTGCCGTGCTGGATCGCCGATACGCGCCGGGTGGTGAAGGACCGCCCGTCGCGCACCCGGTCCACGATGTAGACCAGCGGAACCGCCGGGTCGCCCGGGCGGATGAAATACGCGTGCAGGGAATGCACCGGCCGGTCGGCCGGGACCGTCCGGCCGGCGGCCACCAGGGCCTGCCCGGCAACCTGGCCGCCGAACACCCGCTGACGGCGCTCGCTCGGGCTGCGGCCGCGGAAGATGTCTAGTTCGATCTGCTCAAGGTCGAGCAGGTCGACGAGCCGGTCCAGGGATTTGCTCACAGCCTGCCGTCAGCCCTCTCGCCCACCTTGCCCGCGTCCGCGGCCACACCCGCCTCACGCCACTACCGAGGCACCGTATCCTGCCAGGCGGCTGCCGCCGCCGCGGGGGCGCAGGCCGTCGAGGAACCGTGACGGTTGCCGGGCCTGCCGTCCACCCGGGGAACGCGCCAGCGCCCAGGACAGGCACACCTGCTGCCGGGCCCGGGTGATGCCGACATAGAGCAGCCGCCTCTCCTCCGCCACCGCCTCGTCGCTCTGAGCATGGACGATCGGCAGATTCCCTTCCGTGAGCCCGGGCAGGAACACCACATCCCACTCCAGGCCCTTCGCCGCGTGCAGCGATGCCACAGTCACCCCGCCGAGCGCCGGCGCGTGCTCGATGGCGGCCCGGTGGGCCAGTTCGGCCACCACACCGGCGAGCCCCGCATCCGGCGTCATCGCGCAGAAGTCCGCCGCAAGCTGAGCCACCGCCGCCAGCGACTCCCAGCGCTCCCTGGCCGAGCCACCGCCCGCGGGTGGCTCGGCGGTGAGGCCGAGCCCGGACAGCACGTGCCTGACCTGGGCCGCAGGACCAGGCTCCGGTGCTGCGGACGGCGCCTGCCCCGGCTGCGGGGTCATCGGGGCGGCGGTCAGTGCCGCCCGCAGCAGCCCCAGCGCCTGCCGCACCTCAGGCCGGTCGAAGAACCGCTCCGCCCCCCTCACCCGGCAGGGCACCCCCACGTCAGCGAACGCCCGCTCGAACCGCTCGGTCTGGGCGTTGGTACGCACCAGCACGGCGATCTCGCGGGGCGGGACCCCTTGCGCGATGAGCGCGGCCGCCCGGGCGGCGACCGCACCCGCCTCGGCGGCATCATCCGCGTGGCCGGTGAATTCGGGTTCCGGCCCCGCGGGCCGGTGCGCGACCAGGAGTGGCCCGCCGGCGAGCACTGCGTTATGCGCCCTGGTCTTCCTGGCGGTAGGGATCGCACCGGTCAGCCGGTTCGCCAGCGTGACCACCTGCGGGGTCGAGCGGTAGTTACGCACCAGCCGCACCACCGCTGCGTGCGGGAACTCTGCGGTAAAACCGGTGAGGTAGGCGGGGGTGGCGCCAGTGAACGAGTAGATGGTCTGGCGCGGATCACCGACCACGCACACATCGTCCCGGCCTGCGATCCAGGTATCGAGCAGCAGCTTCTGCATCGGGTTCACGTCCTGGTACTCGTCCACGACGAAATAGCGGTACCGGTCGGTGACTTCGGCGGCAGCGAGCCGGTGCTCGGCGAGGATCGCCGCGCACAGTTCCAGCACGGACTCGAAATCGATCAGGTGACGCTCACGGCGCAGCTGCTCGTAGCCGGCGAACAGGCGCATCGTGGTCTGNNCGAGCGCGGCCAGCACCGCCTCCGGGCCGTCCGCATCCACCGCCTGCCTCCCGTTCCCTGTTCCCGCGCAATCTTCCCGCATGCCTGCGACACTCGCGGGAAGTGCGGCGAATGCCACGGTGTTGCATCAGCAGAACTAGTGTGTGGGATAGCAAGGAGATGCACGTGCCGGAGCCGGTCGTGATGTATACCACCCCATGGTGCGGCTTCTGCCGGCGGTTGAAGAAACAACCTTCGCGGGGNNCACCGAGGTCGACATCGAGCGGGACCCGGCCGCAGCGGACTACGTGATGTCCGTCAACGGCGGTAACCAGACGGTTCCCACCGTTGTCTTCCCGGACGGCACGGCGCTGACGAACCCGTCAGCGGCTCAGGTCCGGGCGCACCTACGCGAACTCACGACAGGATAATGGAAACCGGACACAGCAGAACGGATGGCTCGGCGGACTCCCGGCGCCCCGAGCGTGATCAGGCTGGGCGTGACGAGGGAACCCGGGCCGAAGGCGAGCACGCAAGCGCACCGCAGGGACAGCGCGGGACGGCGGGCGTGCTGGCAGCCGAGCACACCGGGCGGGAGCGGCCGGACGGCTACCGTGGCCGGCACACTCAGGGCCAGGGCAGCGCTGACCCGCCGCGCCCGGGCGGCGACTCCCGGCAGCCGCGCGGTCCCGCGCGTAACGGCGGCGCCAGCCCCGCTGGTGAGCCGCCGGTTGCCAGGCGGACGCCCAGCGGCTGGCGGGTAGGCGACGAGGAGGTCTCCGACCTCACCAGCGCGATGGTCCTCGCCGACCTACTCGCCGCTGACCTGCCT
>DPMS01000610.1 GCA_003541285.1 Actinomycetota bacterium | reverse complement strand
GGAGACGCCCGGACCTTACGGTGGCGCCCGGACCTTGCGGAGACGCCGTGACCCGGCCACGGCTGCCGCCCCTCAGCCCCCGGCGGGATCGGGCCACTGTCCCCGCGGCCAGAGCGGCGACCAGTGCCAGTGCCACCGTGGCGAGTGCGGAAGCGAGCAAAGTCCCGCGGGCGCCCAGGGCGGCCACGACCGGACCGCCGCACGCGCTGCCCAGCGGAACAGAGACGATGATCCAGGCGGACCGGATGGCGAGGACCTGCCCGATGGCACCGGCCGGGCTCGCGTTCTGGAAGACGGCGGTCGACAGCGAGGTGTACGGGGCGTAGATGATGCCGCCGGCCGCGCAGCACGCGAGCGAGACAGCGACCGGCGCACCGAGCCCGACCGGGAGCAGCGCCAGCCCCCATCCGGCCACGATCCCGATCATCGCCGGCCAGACCGGCCGCGCCCGCAGGTACGGGGCGGCGAGGCTGCCGATGACCGCCCCGGCCGCATTGGCCGTCCAGAAGCCGCCGAGCAGGGCTGCCGACCCGTGGGTATCACCGGCGACGTAAACCGGCAGCGCCACCTCGACCGGCCCGTAGAGGGCATAGAAGACGACAGTCAGGCTGAGCAGGCCTGCGAGCGTCCCACTGCCGCGGATGACATGCCAGCCGGGTGCCGCCGGCGACCCCGGCGCCTGAGGTGTGCCGCCTGGCGCCAGGGGAGCACCGCCTGGCGCGGGGGGCGCACGGCCAGTTGCGGGCGGCTCACGCGCCCGGCAGGGAACCAGCGGTGCGGTGTATGCGTAACTGGCGGCCAGGGCCACCCACGTGGCCGCGTCGGCCGCGATGACGACGGCCGGGCCTGCCACCCCCGTCAGCACGCCGGCCAGTGCTGGGCCAGCGATCATGGTGGTCTGCGCCGCGATTGCGAGCAAGCCGTTGCCTGCGACCCGGTGCCGGGGTGGGAGGATCTCTGCGATCAGCGTGTACTGCCCGGCCGTCCCCCACGCGTGCAGCAGTGAGGACAGACCGAGCAGGCACACGTACGTGAGCAGGGTGAGCAGGTGCACGGCGGCCAGTGCCGCGGTGGCGCCGAGCGCCAGCGCACGCAGCGTGGCATCCGCCCCGCCGAGCAGGATGCTGCGGCGTCCTCGCAGCCAGTGGCTTAGTGCGACCATCCCGATCACGCCCGGCAGCGTGTAGGCGGCGACCGCAGCCCCCACCCACAGACCCTGCTGCCCGGCCGGGGCGAGCCGCAGCGCCAGCCAGGCGATGGCGACCACACTCATGCCGTCACCCAGCGCCGACAGCGTGTACCCGGGCAGCAGCCTGCGCATCGCCGGATGGGTCAGGGCGGGCCAGTAGGACCACGCCCGCAGCCAGGCGGGCGACGGCCGGATGGCGACGTTCTTGGCCACCATTCGCCTAGTGATCCCATCAAATGCGCGTGAGGTCAAGCCGCAGCCCGCCCCGTGCAGCCGGCCCGTGCAGCCCGCCAGGGGCTCCCGCTACGGCGCCACAACTGCCACGATGAGCCTTATGACCGAAGCACTTCCGCCGGCGGCCACCTTCCGTGCCGCCCGTGATCTACTGCTGCGCCACAGCGCGGACTACGAAGCCGCCCGCCGCGAGTTCACCTGGCCACAGCTCGATGCGTTCAACTGGGCGCTGGACTGGTTCGATGCGATCGCGGTGCAGCACCCGGACCGGCTGGCGCTGCGGATCGTCGCCGATGGCGACGCCGCCGCCCAGCTCAGCTACGGGCAACTGGCGGCCCGCTCCAGCCAGGTCGCCAACTGGCTGCGCGACCTGGGAGCCCGCCGGGGCGACCGGCTGCTGCTGATGCTCGGCAACATCGCCCCGCTCTGGGAGGTCATCCTGGCCGCGATGAAACTCGGCGTGGTGATCATCCCGGCCACGACCTTGCTCGGCCCGGCTGACCTCGCCGACCGGATCGCCCGCGGCGACGTCCGGCATGTGGTGACCGAGGCCGGGCAGGCGGCGAAGTTCGCGGCGCTGCCGGGCTCCTGGACGAAGGTCGCGGTGGGACCGGGCGTGGACGGCGGCCCGGGGCCGCAGCAGCCGACGCCGGCGGGCTGGCACTCTTATGCCGCCGCGTTCGGCAGCCCGGCGCAGTTCGCCGCGGACGGCCCCACGACTGCGAGCGACCCGCTGCTGCTGTACTTCACCTCCGGCACGACCGCGCAGCCCAAGCTGGTCGAGCACACCCACGCGTCCTACCCGGCCGGCCACCTGTCGACCATGTACTGGATCGGCCTGCGCCCCGGGGACGTGCACCTGAACATCTCCTCTCCCGGATGGGCCAAGCACGCCTGGAGCAACGTGTTTGCGCCCTGGAACGCCGCGGCGACGGCACTGATCCTCGGCTACGAGCGGTTCTCCGCAGATGCCCTCCTGGCTGCGCTCGGCGGCTGCGGGGTGACCACGTTCTGCGCGCCCCCCACCGTCTGGCGGATGCTCATCCAGTCCGACCTCGCCGCGGCGGACGTGAGCACCCTGCGCGAATGCGTCGCGGCCGGGGAGCCGCTGAACCCGGAAGTGATCGAGCAGGTACGCCGGGCCTGGAACATCACCGTGCGGGATGGCTACGGCCAGACCGAGACCACCGCCCAGGTCGGCAACTCACCCGGCCAGCCGGTCAAGCCCGGTTCCATGGGCCGGCCGCTGCCCGGCTACACGGTGGTCCTGGTGGACCCGGTGAGCGGTGAACCCGCCGGGGAGGGCGAGATCTGCCTGGATCTGTCAGAGCGCCCGCTGGGGCTGATGACCGGCTACCGGAGTGACCCGGAACGCGACGCCGAGGCCATGCGCGGCGGCTACTACCACACCGGCGATGTCGCCAGCCGCGACGAAGACGGCTACCTCACCTACATCGGCCGGACCGACGACGTGTTCAAGGCGTCGGACTACCGGATCTCGCCGTTCGAGCTGGAGAGCGTGCTCATCGAGCACGAAGCGGTCGCCGAGGCCGCCGTGGTCCCCTCGCCCGACCCGATGCGGCTCGCCGTCCCCAAGGCCTACATCGCCCTGATCGCCGGTGCCGAGCCGACGCCGGAGACCGCACTGTCGATCCTGGCCTACGCACGGGAGCGGCTGGCCCCCTACAAGCGGGTGCGGCGACTGGAGTTCAGTGACCTGCCGAAGACAATCTCCGGCAAGATCCGCCGGGTCGAACTGCGCGAGCAGGAGACCGGCCGCCTGGGCCCGCGGGCGCCTGCGGCCCAGCCGGGGATCCGCGGCGTCACCGAGTTCTGGGAGGAGGACTTCCCCGGCCTTAAAGGCTAGCCGTCCCTACACCATCACCGCCCGGTTCAGGAAACGGCGGTGCGCTGCCCAGGCTGGGCCGATGCCATCCCCGTGCCCCGATGGCGGATCACCGGGCGAGCATCGGCATGGATTCTTTCGTTCGGTACCGGGGTTCTCCAGCTTGATATGCGCGTGGCTTCCGTTATGTCATGATTCGGGGCACCAATCCTGCGCTGAATTAGCCCAGCGCCAGCGTTTGGGGATTGCAGTGACCGGGCTGCTTGGATTAGCCTTCAGGCACCTTTAAGCAGCGATATGGCTGCGGCACCCCGCGCCAGCCTGAGCCGCCATTGCATCTGCGATGCAGAAGGCGTGCTCGGTGATGCCCCGGGGTGGGGGAAGATGGCGGACAACGGCAGCACTGCCGCTCCCGGTGCCACTGGTGGTCCTGGTGGCGGCGGGCCTGGTGGCGGGCCTGGTGGCGGTAACGGCTCTAGCGGCCTCGGCGATATGCGGAACCTGCTGGGCTTCCTGGTCGCAGGATTCGCGGGCGCGCTGAACCTGCTCGGCCTCAAGTCCGCCGAGATAGGCGTTGTTCTCCGGAACCAGTCGTTCCGGGTTTCTATCGTCGCGATCTTCCTGCTAGCCGGGATTCTCGCCGCGGTGGCGAGTGTCTTTGTCAAGAGCGGCGAACATCATTGGATCCCGGTTCGCGTGGTGCTGACTGTGCTCCTCCCGCTGATATCGCTATTCTCGCTGTCGATATGGATGATTCCCTCTCCGTTCGGGGCCAACACGGCCGAGCACTATGCCAGTGTGTGGGTATCCGTGGCGCTGTGGGTGATCTCCGCGGCGCTGCTGGGCTGGACCATCGCGACCGCCAGCGAATTGCGCAAAGACCGGCTGAAGAAGCTGCCTGACCTGCTCAACCTGCAGAGCCTGCTGCTGGTCGCCGCGGTCATGCTCACCTCGACCGCGACATACGGCGTGCTGCGGCTTGAGACGATAAGCCAGGCTTCTACCGTGGCCGAGATCGGCGACACCCTGCAGGCAGCCGGGCAGGACGACGCGCTGTCCATCTCGATTTCGGCCGCCAAGCTCTCCACCTCGGAATGGCTGGGAATCAATGTGATGGCGGCGCCACGCCGCTGGAACCTGAAGTCGATGTGCCGCAGCCGGCAGGTGCGAGCCTGGAAGACGCAGCATGGAGTGGCCGTGACCTGCCAACAGGATCCGTGCTACTACTTCGGCAACGCGCTTCCATGGGCCGGCCGGTGCACCGAACTCTCCGAAGACGTCATTCCGCCGGATGCCTCCGGTGGTGTGCAGCGGACGATACAGGTCCTGCTGTCGCCCCGGGCGTTCCAGCATGTGCAGGTCACCGCGGTCACCTGTGAGCCACCGCCGATTATTGCGGTGGCCGGCAGCCCCCCGCTTCAGCAGGCAAGCACAGCCAGGCGCAAAGCAGCGGTCAGCAAGATCCAGCCCAAGGGGACGTGCAGGCCGGCCGGCGGGGAGTCGCGGCTGGACATTGCCGTGCCGAAGGCATAGCCGCCCGTGATCCGGTAGGCGGGGCAGGTAACCCGCTCAGCTGGTTACATCGGCGCTGGTGAAACGAGCCCAGGCGATCGAGCCGAAAATCACCATGTAGACGCCGAACGACAGTAGCCCGTGCAGCAGATCCGAGCCGGCGACCGGCGAGCGGAGCAGGGCGTCGAACGACTGCCACCAGTGCGTGGGCAGGTAGGGCTGCACCGCGGCGAACTGCGGGATGTTGTCGGCGATGTCGCTGACCACGGTGAGGAAGAGTATCGCGGCGATCGCGCCGATCGGGTGCTCGGTGAAGGTGGAGACAGCCAGCCCGATGGCGCCGAGGCCGGCCATTGCCGCGGCCACGAACAAGGTGATGAAGAACACCCGCAGCAGTCCCTGCCCGAGCGAGACGGTGGTCCCCGACAGCAAGGTCACCGGCCCGAGCGGGAACAGCGCCGCCCCTGTCGCCAGCGCTGACCCGATCACGACCGAGCACGAAGCGAGGCCGAAGATCACCACTGTCACGTACTTGACGGCCAGCAGCCTGGTCCGCCCGGCGGGCACCGCCAGCAGGTAGCGCAGGGTGCCCGAGCCCGCCTCCCCGGCCACGCTGTCCCCGGAGACCACCGCCACCACCATCGGCAGCGGCAGTGTGATCATGAAGGTGAGGGCGATGAACGCCAGGAACACCCCGTTGCCCGCGAGCTGGTCCACGAACGAGGAGTTCGGTCCCCCGCCGCCGCGGGGCGCGGTCAGCCGCAGCGCGATCCCGAGCAGCACCGGCAGCACGGCGAGCGCCGCCAGCATGGCCAGGTTGCGCAGCCGCCGGAAGACCAGCCTGAGCTCTGAGCCGAGCAGGCGCAGCCAGGCGCGCACGGGGCCGGGGGCGTGGGGCGCCCGCGCCACCGGTTCCGCCGGGCGGGCGGTCACCTCAGCCGTCGACATCGAAGCCCTCCCCCGTCAGCCTGACGAACAGGTCCTCCAGGCTGGGGCGCGGGGTGTCGAGCCCGGCGACTCCGACGCCGGCGAGGACGAGCTCGCGGCAGATCCGTTCGGGGGCATGATCGGCCAGTTGCGCACTCACCTCGCCGTTGGCTGAGCGGACATCGGCCAGCCCGAGCGTGCCCAGCAGCCGCGCCGCCTCGCCTGGCTGCGCCGTCCGGATGACGATCCGGCGGGTGCCCATCGCCCGCAGTTCGTCGAGCGTGCCCTGGAAGACCAGCCGCCCGGTCCGCATCACCCCGACATGGCTGCAGATCTGCTCGACCTCGGCCAGCAGGTGGGAGGAAACCAGGACGGTGACGCCGCCGGTGGCTATCTCCCGGATCAGTGCCCGGACCTCGCGCGTGCCCTGCGGGTCGAGCCCGTTGGTGGGCTCGTCCAGGATGATCAGCTCCCGCGGCTGGAGCAGGCCGGCGGCGATCGCCAGGCGCTGCTTCATGCCCAGGGAGTAGGCCCGGTAGCGTTTCCTCGCGACCGCCAGCAGGCCCACCCGCTCAAGCGCGGCGTCGATCCGGGCCGGGGCCGTGCGCGGGTCGGCAGTCCGGTCAGCGGCGTCGATCCGGGCCAGGTTCCCCCGCCCCGACAGGTACGGGTAGAAGGCCGGGCCCTCGACCAGCGAGCCCACCCGCGGCAGCACCCTGGCCGCCGCCGCGGGGATCGCCGCGCCAAGCAGTTCGACGCTCCCCTGGGTCGGGTGGATCAGCCCGAGCAGCATCCGGATGGTGGTGGTCTTGCCGGATCCGTTCGGCCCGAGGAATCCGTAGACAGACCCGCGGGGGACGGCCAGGCCGAGATCGTCCACCGCGAGCTGGCCACCCCGGAACCGTTTGGCCAGGCCACTAGTGCTGACCGCCAGGCCGGCCTGCGCCACCGGCCGGGCGGGCAGGGTCTGGAGTCCGCTCTGGCCCCGGTCCGCGGGCACGGTGTCAGGGGGCACGGTGGCGGGGGGCACGGTGTCAGGAGGCACGGTGGCGGGCGGTGGATGCTCGGCGCTCACCCGGCTTGTTCCGCCGCAGCGAAGAGCACGGACCGATCCACCGCCCCGACCAGCACGTGGTTGCTGGTGATCAGGACCGAGACCAGGCTGGTCTGCAGCAGCTCGCCGCTGCCCCAGCTGCCGCTCACCGGCTTGGCCGACTTCAGCACGGCGCCCAGGATGGCCGTACTGTCAGGGCCGCCCGGTCCCGAGGCCGGCCCGCTGGACGCCGACCGGGCGGCCTGGCCCAGGGCGCCCGCCGCGTTGCCGGCCCCGGTCAGGCCGGACAGCACGGAGGCCGGCAGGACAGCCACCGACAGCCAGCCGTTGCCGACGACGGCCGGGCCACCCGGCGGGGAAGGCGGCGGGGATGGCGTGCCCCCGCTCTGGCTGACCGGGCGAGCAGGCAGCGTGACCGTGTGCACGCTCGCACCCGCCGGCGGGGTGAAATCGAACATGCCCGCTGGCGGGGCGCCGAACGAGATCTTCGTGAAGCCGGTCTGGAACGCCGGGCTTGCCGCCCCCTTGGCGAAAATCTGGACGCTCAACGGGACGCCGGGGTGCCCCGCGTCCAGCGCGATGACCACGCTCCCGATCAGGGAACGGCTGTCCTTGGGGGCGATCACCAGCTGATAGGCGTCCTGTCCGGCCACGGTCGTGGCCGGCCCGGCCGTGACGCTGGTGGTCGGCCCGACCGCCGTGAGCACCCGCTGGGCGGCCTGCTGCGGGGTGAGCGGGGCCTCCGGCGGTGAAGCGGATGCCGCCGGGCCAGGCTGGCCGGCGGCAGCCGCGGGCAGCACAACGCGTTCCACCGAATCCGAACTGCTCTGCCAGACCCAGGCGGTGCTGCCGTTGCGGATCAGGTCGGTTTCCCCCATCGGGAACGGCAGAGCCAGCCGGGCATGCTGGCGGTCGGCATACCAGAGGTTGATCGTGTGGGATCCGGACAGCATCGACAGCACCGACGTCGGGTTCTGCGCCCCGGGCAGCGCGGGGATACCGAGGTCCGCCGTCTCCACCACCGTGCCCGTCATCGCGGGTGGGGTCCCCGCGTTCGCGGCGAAGGCAGCGAGCAGCTGGGCGGGGGTGCGCGCGGGCAGGGCGGGCGACGCTGCCGCCGCCGACACCATCGATCCGGCTATCACCGCCGCTACCAGGGCCACGGCGCCGGTGGGCACCGCCCACCTCGCCCGGCGCGTGAACGTCGGCAGGGTCTTCATGGCCACCTCACACTCGCTCTGCCGAGGCTGGAAACAGATCCTGCGCGAGCGCAGGCCCGGCCCCGGAATGCGACCGTTCCTGCCAGGCTATGCCAGTTAGGCCGTCCCCGCGTCACCCGCAGGGACTCACCCCGCGTCACCCGCAGGGATGACACCAGCGCAGCGGCCAGCGAGCCCGGGCGGCTGCTACCAGGTGCCCCATGGCAGGAGCGAGGTGACCGCGATGACCGCGAACAGCAGGGTGAGGTAGGCGATGGACAGGTGGAACAGGCGCATGGGTGCGGGGTTGGCGCTTGGCTGTGCCACGCCCGCGCAGGCGCCCTCGGTGATCTTGGGGTCGGCCACCTGGGCAGGGGCTGCCACCGCGCTGTCCCCGACCCGGGCGACCCGGATCTGCAGCCGGTGGGCCTCCACCAGGAACCAGCCGCCAAGGGCCACCGCGCACGCCGTGTACAGCCACCCCGCATACGGGCCGAGCACCAGGGTGGTCGCCACCATGATGTACGAGTAGATGAGGATCTTGCGCGCCACCACGGTCGGGGGTGCCACCACCGGCAGCATCGGCACGCTGGCCGCCGCGTAGTCATCCTTGAACTTCATGGCGAGCGCCCAGAAGTGGGGCGGGGTCCAGAAGAAGATGACAGCGAACAGCACCACGGCCGGGAGGCTGACGGTACCGGTCACCGCCGACCAGCCGACCAGGACCGGGAAGCAGCCGGCCGCGCCGCCGATGACGATGTTGGACGGCGTCCGGCGCTTCAGCCCGAGGGTGTAGATGAAGACGTAGAACAAGATGGCGGCGTCGGCCAGCACGGCGGACAGCCAGTTCACCAGCGTCCCGAGCAGCACCGTGGAAGCCGCCCCGAGCAGGATGCCGAAGATCAGGGCCTCGGCCGGCTTGATGACCGCGAGCGGGGTGGGCTTGGCCAGGGGCCGGCGGGAGGTGCGCCGCATCACCGCGTCGATGTCGCGGTCGATGTAGCAGTTGATGGTGTTCGCGCTCCCGGCCGCGAACGCACCTCCGACCAGGGTCACGACGAGCAGCCGCACCGACGGCAGCCCGCGCTGCGCCAGCAGCATCGTGGGGATCGTCGTGACCAGCAGAAGCTCGATGATCCTCGGCTTGGTCAGCGCGAAGAGCGAGCGGGCGACGACCCGGGCGGAACGGCGCCCCGCCAGGGCGGCGGGGAGCACGTTCGTCGTCGCTGGTGTCACTCCGTGCCCTCCGTGCCTCCGGCAGCGGCCGCCTGGCCGCCGGTGTCGGGCCCGCCCGCGCCCGCCGCCCCTGCGGCGGGCTTCGCCGCGGCAGCTCCGGCAGGCACCAGGTCCCGGTGCCCGGGAACCGCGTGCGGCCTGGTGTACAGGAAGTACAGGATCGTGGCCACTATGACGAACAGGCCCACGGGAATCGCGAAGGTCTCGATGGAAGCCGCAAGACTCCAGTCATTGCCCAAGTCCGCGAGGAACAATCCGTGCACTCCAGCCTCCTGTGACTCAACTCACGGATCATCTCAGCCCGGGCCGGGACGGCCAGGCTGACTTTGGTGGCTTGAGCAGCCGGTCGAAACCGGCTGCCGTACTCTCTGACTCCTCATCGTTCAGCCATCCGATGAGGAGCGCGATCGCCAGGATGCCGAACGGCACCAGCGGGATCACCGACAGGACCGCCCCGCCGACCTGCTGGTCCGCGACGACGCTCATGACGCGGTGCTCGGTACCGGAGTAGGCGGAATACGCTACGCCGTTGCCGAACACGCCGATCATGGCGAGTACCGCGCACGAGGTCGCGGTGCCGACCATGAGTGCCACCCGGTGAACCGGCCCGAGCCGGGGGCTGTAGGGCCGTGACCCGATGAACTGGAGCCACAGCAGCACTCCAGCACCCAGATACATGACCATCTCGGCGGCGTAGACCAGCCAGTGGCCCAGCACCGCGTCATACAGCACCGGCAGGTGCCACACCCACCAGACGACGCTAAACGCTACCGTGACCAGCACGGGGAGGGCCCACCCCCCCGGCAGCAGGCCCGATCGCGCGGGCTGGCTGCCCGCGACCGGCCCCTCCTGCCGGGGCTTCTTACCCTGGCCGGGCCGCCAGGCCCGGCGCAGCGGCAGCCACGGGGCGCCGAGCACTATCAGCGCTGGCGCCCCGATGGCGAGCAGCACATCCTGCACACTGCGGACCCAGATGAACCGCTGCGACCAGTAGCCCACCGGGGAGACGATAACCAGCAGCGCCAGCAGCAGGCCGAGGTGGAAGACCACCGCCTCGCCCACCGGGTCAGCCGCACCCGGCCGCCGCTGCCTTCTGCCGTCGGTGGCCAGGCCGCGCATCCCGAGCAGATGCGCGGCGGCGACCACCGCGTACAGGGCCAGGGCGGCCACGTTGGCCGACCAGTGCGAGACAACCATGTTCATAGCGGTTGTGGCCTCCGGCCGGCTTGACGTGGCCCTCCGGACTAGCCGCTCCTTTCCGACTAGAGCAGGTAGAACAGTACCCAGAACACTATGCCGACCGCCGCGAGGTAGTTCCACACCGCGGTGAAGGCGCTCAGTGTCGCCTGGAACCGCTGGACGGCGAACGCCTCGGTGAAGGTCGGGGGCTGCTCCACGAAGGAGATCGCCGGGATGGACCGGGACCTCATCAGGAGCGTCTCCAGCCAGACCATGGCACACAGGACGACGGTCAGGTAGACCGGGTAGGTGCCGGTGAAGAGGCTGGAGAACCCGGAACTGCCCGGCCAGAAGGGCAGGAACAGCAGCATGAGGATCATCAGCGCCACCGACGCCAGCCCCAGCACCAGCGCCACCGCGGCGCCGGCCTGCCAGGCCTTCTTGTTACCGGCCTTGATCCGCTGCAGCACCAGCGTCTGCACGACGGCGCTGACCACGATGAGGGCGATGATCACCGCGCCCAGCGCCTCGTTCGGCTGCATGAAGCCCGAGCCGTGCCACCGGCCGCTGGAGTTCAGCGAGCGCAGGTAGAAGTAGGCGAACACGAACGAGCCGAACAGGAAGGACAGCCCGCCCATGGCAAGGCGGGAGCCTGTCCATGCCGCGTTGAGCGTGGCCTCGTGGTAGAACCCGGCCTCCTCAGCCGCCCGGTCGAGTCCGCCCTGAGGGGTTGCGGTTGTCTCGGCCATGGTTATGCCTCCACTCCTGCGCCGGCGTAGGCCGCGCTGACCACACCCACCGGCGGGTTGAGGTCAGCCATCACCGGCGGTGCGTCCTTCACGCCGTACTCATACGAGCCGGACAGCACCACGGGGATGTACTTGAAGTTCTCCGGCGGCGGTGGTGAGGACACCTGCCATTCCAGGCCACGTGCGTTCCACGGGTTGGCGGCTGCCTCCTTCCGGGCGAACAGGGTCGACCAGATGAAGTTGACCAGGAAGATCAGCAGCGACACACCGAGGAGGTACGAGGAGATGGACACCCAGTCGTTGAGCGTCTGGAGGTTTCTGGCGTACTCGAACACCCGCCGCGGCATGCCCATCATGCCGAGGGCGAACAGCGGCAGGAAGGTCGAGTTGAAGGCCAGGAACATCGTCCAGAAGTGGATCTTCCCGAGCGTCTTGTTCAGCTCGACACCCAGCATCTTGGGCAGCCAGTAGTAGATGCCGCCGAAGAACGCGAAGATCAGGCCGCCCATGATCGTGTAGTGGAAGTGCGCCATCACGAAGAAGCTGCCGTGCTCGGTGGTGTCCGCCGGGACATCCGACAGGAACACCCCCGAGACGCCGCCGAGCAGGAAGTTGAAGTACATCCCGATGGCGAACAGCATCGGGACCTCGAACCTGATCTTCGCCTTCCAGAACGTGCCCAGCGCCACCAGGTAGATGAACCCGGTCGGGATGGAGATCAGCTCGGTGGTGAGCATGTACAGCGGCCGCATGTCCGGGTTGATCCCGCTGTTGAACAGGTGGTGCTGCCAGACGAAGAAGCTCAGCAGCGCCACCCCGAACATGCCCGCAGCGCCCACCTTGTAGGCGAACAGCGGCTTGCGGCAGAACACCGGCAGGATCTCCGACACCACCCCGAATCCCGGCAGCGCCAGGATGTACACCTCGGGGTGACCGAAGAACCAGAACACGTTCTCCCACAGGTAGCTGCTGCCACCAAGCTGGTTGGCGAAGAACGCGGTCTGCGCGGTCCGGTCGGTGATCATCATGTAGCAGCCGGCCACCAGCACCGGCACCGAGAGCACCTGCAGGAACGACACCGTGAACATCGACCACACGAACATGGGCAGGCGGCTCCACCGCATGCCGGGCGCCCGGTAGTTGATGTAGGTCACGATGATGTTGAAGCCGGCCAGGATCATCGAGATCCCCATCAGGCCGAATGCGAGCGCATAGGAGTCCATGCCCGGTCCGGCCTGGATGTTCAGCGGGGCGTAACCGGTCCAGCCGGTGGGGAAGCCGCCGAACAGGATGCCGGACAGCAGGATCACGTAGGCCGGCGGGGTGAGCCAGAAGCCGAGCGCCTCGATCCGGGGGTAGGCCATCCGCTTCGACCCGATCATGAGCGGGGCGAAGTACTGCCCGAACGGCCCGAGCACGACCGACGACATCATCATCATCATCATGACCGAGTGCTCGCCAACCACCATGAGGTACTGACTGGCGTTCAGCACGTGGTAGGTCGGCGACAGCAGCTCGGTCCTGATCGCCATGGCGAACAGGCCACCTGTCAGGAAGTAGGTGATCATCCCGAACAGGTACTGGATGCCGACGACCTTGTGGTCCAGCGTGTAGCGGAAGTACTTGGCCAGGCCGCTCGCAGGCGCGTGCTCGATGTCCGGCAGCGGCTTGCCCAGCAGCAGCCGGCCGAGGTCGTTGAAGACCCCGAGCCCGGCCAGCCAGCCGATCGTCCCGAAGACGTACCCGAGCACGACCGGCCAGTCCCTGCTGTCGCTGAGCCCCTGGGCGAAGTTGGGGCTCTGCGACTGGATCATGTGGCCGAGCCAGTTACCGAACAGGTAGCCGAGCACGGCGCCGATGAGGCCAGTGTGGACGGCTGGCTTCATCCACCAAGGCCGGGCAGCCGCGCCTCCTCCGGGGCCCCCGCCGACAGGCTGGGTCCGGTCCGCGCCCGGTGTTGTTTCGATGGCCATCCGGTCACCTCTTCATCGAATGAGTGGTCAGTGCGTGCGCCGCATCCCGCGGCCTGGGCCGGCTCATGGCGACACCGGGTCGCCGGGGTCACCCGACTGGAGCTGGGACGGGTAGTAGTAACCGTTACCGCCAAGGATGCCGTTGATGTTGGGGTTCGTGAGGTCCTTGCCGAGTTGCTTGATCACGGTCGGGTCGTAGGTCAGCGCGTAGGGCGGCAGGGCGGCGAGCAGCCCGATGCGCCGCTCCTTGGCCTGCGTAGTGGTCGCCCAGGTCTGGAAGGCCGTCGGGGTCACCACGGCGCCGTAGTTGAACATGGCGCCGTGCCAGATGCCGCACAGCTCGTTGCAGCGCACGTTGAACGTCCCGAACTGCTTGGGCACGAAGTACGCCACGTTGTCCACACCCGGGTTGGCGTCGGCCTTCACGCCGAGCTGGTAGGACCAGAAGCTGTGGATGACATCCAGCGAGGTGACGTGGATCTCCACCTGCCGGCCCTCCGGGAGCACCAGCGAAGTGGTCTCCATGCCGCCGAACTGCGGGTACCGGTAGGTCCAAGCCCACTGCTGGCCGATCGCCTGCACCTGCAGGAAGTTGCTCCCGGTGGGCTTCCAGATCGGGGACGGGCCCTCGCCCGCACCCGCGCCGGCCGGCACGATCAGCTCGACCGTGCCGAACACGAACAGGCCGAGCACGATCACCGCGGTGGTGGTGATCCAGGTGGCCTGGATCTTGGTGCTGCCATAGATCGGCTCGGCGTCCTCGTCGTCGCCCGGCTTGCGGCGCCAGGTGAGGAAGGCGTAGGCGAAGTAGGTCCAGATGAACAGCAGCACCGGGAAGCACAGCATGGCCATGACCGCGATGTCGAACTGCTGGCCCTTGGCCTGGTCCGACATGCGGCCGGGCGGCATGTGGGGATACCACACGGTCCAGGTGAGCACGTCGGCGATGATCGCCAGCACGAGCCAGATGACGAGGATGCGCAGCCCGTGGCGCGGCTCAGCGGCCCGTGCCCCGGTGGATTCAGGGGTGCTCATCTACTTCACCACCGTCATCTGGCCGGCCATGTAGCCGAAGGTCGCCATCGGGCCACCGTTACCGTCGAGGAAACCGCCACCGCAGGGCACGAAGCACTGCCAGCGGAACGCACCACCGTGGTTGGGTGTCATGAAACTGAACTTCTCCATGGCGTACGGGCCGGAGACGCAGGGTGAGTCTCCGCACGCGTTGTTGTTGAACAGGGTCGTGTTGGGCGAGGCCACCGGCACGAACACGTGCAGGCTGGGGATCGCGAAGGTGTGACCCACCGCACAGTGGGCCCAGCCATTGATGGTCGGCGTGACCACTGTCGAGCCGAGCGGCTTGCCGGTGTCCTTGAACTGCTGGAGGCTCACCGTGCCCCCGATCGTGCCCTGGATCTGGGTCCAGTAGTTGTTCCTGGGCGGTGTGCAGCCGTCGTAGCCGAGGATGGTGACGTTCACCCTGGTGTTGGCCGGCACCTTGAACAGGGTCGTGTGAATCCACGAACTCTGGGACGCCGGGTTCGCGCCCGGCTTCATCACGTAGTAGCTGACCCAGTCGGGCACGCTTGACGAATTATTCTGCGGGTCTTCCTGCAACACGACGTTGACCTGGCCGCCGGATGCCGCGGAAGTGTAGTCCACGGTTGGCAGCTGGCCCACGATGTAGTGGGCGACAACGAAGACCGCACCGGCAACCACTGCGGCGAACGCCACCAGCAGGGTCACGACACGGACTGGCACAGACACCAGTCACCACCTCGCTTCTTCGCGGCGCGCCGTGCGCACACGATTGGGGCCGGCCGCGTGTGTCCCCTGGACCCCGGCCGGAGGCCTGTTACGGACCTGATCTTGCGAGCACGGCGCTGCGTCGGCAACACTGCAGACACTCAATGACGAAATTGTCATGATGGACACGGTTCCCACCGGTTACTGTCGCAGGCCTGAACAGTTTTCTGACACAGAGAGTTATTGCTGAGAAACAGATTGTTACTGCTTACCCACGTGGTGATCCCCTATGCGGGCCGGCGGCTATGCAATGGTTTGCTAAAGGCTGGTTGACCGGTTCCCCTGGTGCGGTGGATCCTCACCAGTAAGGAGTCCCTTACCAGCTGAGGTGGCAGGCAAGGCGAGATGACGAGACTGTCGATGGTGGCAACTGAGCAGGCGGAAGGCCCGGCGGGCCCGCGCATCATGCTGGTCGACGACGAGCCGCGGATCCGCGACTTCATCAGCAGGGCGCTGGTGACAGCCGGGTACGCGGTCGAAGCGGCGTGCAGCGGGACCGAGGGGCTGCGGCAGGCCCTGGGCGGCGACTACGACCTGATCATCCTCGATCTGATCATGCCGGACATGGATGGCCGGCACTTCCTGACCCAGTTGCTGCGGGAGCGCCGCGAGCAGGCAGTCCTGGTGCTTTCCTGCCTCGCCGACGTGACCACCAAGGTCGACTGCCTGGAACTGGGTGCGCAGGACTACCTGACCAAGCCCTTCTCACTGGCCGAACTGCTCGCCCGGGTACGGGTGCGGCTGCGCGGAGAAGCTCACTCGCTCAACGAGACCCTCAAGGCAGGGGAACTGGTCCTGGATGTGGGCCGCCTGCAGGCCAACATCGGCAATGGCCCGGTAGCGCTGACCCGGCTGGAATTCCTGCTGCTCAAGGAGCTTATGGAGCACGCCGGCCAATCGGTGGGCAAGGGCCAGCTCCTCGCCTCTGTCTGGGGCTACGACTTCGACCCCGGCTCGAACGTGGTGGACGTGTGTGTCCGGCGGCTGCGCTCCAAGCTCGGATTCGAACTGATCAAGACGGTGCGCGGTGAGGGTTACCAGCTCGCCTCCTGAACAGGCCCACACCGGATCGCCGCGGCGGCTGCTCGCGGCCGGCCGGAGCGGTGTCCCCCACGTCGCCCGCAAGGTGCTGCACGCCTTGCACCCGCCGGTCCTGGGCAGCCTCCCCTTCGGGCGCAACGGCGGCGAACCGGCCATAGCGGAAGCGTCCGGCGATCGCCCGTCCGGGCGCCGCTGGCCGTTCCGGCCGGGCTGGGTGGACGCGGCCTGGGTGGTGTTCTCGGCCGCCAACCTCTACGCCATGGCGCTGTTCTCGCACGCGGAGACCGTTCCGTTCCACTTCATCTGGATCAGCCTGACAATCCTGTACGGCTTCCGGGTCTGGGCGCTACCGCCGACCCTGTGGGTGCTCATCGCCGTCATGGTCACCACCGGCGCCGTCCTGTCCTACGACGTCTGGACCGGCGCCCAGACCATCGACGAGCTGAACGAGGTTCCGCTGATGGCGGCCATGTTCTGGGCGATGGTCTGGCACGCCCGGCGCAGGCTGGCCGCCGAGGAGGAACGCGCCCGGGTCAGCGTCGAGAACGCCCGCCTGCTCGCCACCCAGCGGCGCTTCCTCCAGGACGCCTCTCACCAGCTGCGCACACCGATCACCATCGCGCTCGGCCACGCTGAGCTGCTCGCCAGCGAACTGGCCGGCAGTGGCCGCCGCGAGGAGCGCGACATCGGCGTGGTCGTGGGCGAACTCGCCCGGCTCCGGCGGCTCGGCGAACGGCTGCTGATGATCGCCGCCGCCGAGGACCCCGACTTCCTGCACCCGGAACCGGTCGCGCTGGACCACTTCACCATGGAGGTTCTCCGCAAGTGGATGCCGACAGCGGAGCGCCGGTGGCAGCTCGGCCGGCTGGACGCGGTCATGGTGAACGCCGACCGCGAACGGCTCGGCCTGGCTGTGGACGCCCTGCTCGAAAACGCGGTCAGGCATACAGCAGCCGGAGACCTGATCCAGCTCTCGGTGCTGTCGGCTCAGGACGGCGAGGCCGCCAGGATGATCATCGGGGACAGCGGGGCGGGGATACCGCCCGCCGAACTCGACCACATCTTCGATCGCTTCCGGTCAGGGTCGGAGGACGGTGGCGGACGCGGCACCGGCCTCGGCCTGGCGCTGGTCCGGGCGGTTGCCCGCGCACACGGCGGTCAGGTGCGGGTAGGCAGCACCCTCGGTGAGGGCAGCGAGTTCGAGTTGCTGCTCCCGGTGATGGCCCCGTCACCGGGCTGGCCGGCCGGCTTGGAACAGCTGGGCGGGACGGCCGCGGCAGCAGGTACGGTGCCTGCAGGTGCGCCATCCGCCCCCCGCGCGCCAGGTGCGGGCCAGAGAACGCTGGAGGAACTTTGACCGGGCAGGATTCACCCACCCAGCGCGGGGTGCAGCGGCTGCGTGGTCTGGGGCGGGGGCAGCTTTTCGCCATCGCCGCGGCCATGGTGGGGGTCGTCGTGATCCTGGCCCTCAGCGTCATCCCCGCTGGCGGTACCGGGCGGCACGCCCAGCCCGCCCCGGCGAAGAACTTCACCCTCGTCGCGCTGGGGCACCCAGGGCAAGTCTCCCTGCGCTCACTGGCTGGCCAGCCGGTCATAGTGAACTTCTTCGCTTCCTGGTGCGGGCCCTGCCAGCGGGAGACTCCGCTGCTCGCCAGCTTCTACCGCAGCACGCACGGCAGGGTGGCTCTGATCGGGATCGACGTCAACGACCGGGCATCGTCGGCGCTCGCGTTCATGCGCAAGAGCGGCGTCACCTACCCGGTCGGCACCGAACCGGCTTCGGAGAGCACCGTGATCGCCTACGGTCTGCCAGGATTGCCTGCTACCTTCTTCCTCGACGCGCGCCACCGGATCGTGAAGCGGGTCTACGGCGCGGTCACCCGGGCGGAACTGACCTCGGGGGCCGCCCTCATCAACCCGCGGGCGAAGTGAGGCCGAACCCATGCAGACCCCCACCCTTACCGGGCCACCCCACGTCCCGCTCCGTCACGGCCGGTGGCCGGTCCACAAGACACCCCGCTGGCTGTTCGCGGTGCTCGCGGTGGCGCTCGCGGGCGCGGTCGTGGTCGGGCTGGCGCATCACCCCTCGCAGGCCCAGCGCGCCGCCGACATGAACGGGTTCCTGCATGACATGACCGCCGATGTCGGGTCGTGCGCGGCCGGGGTCGGCGAATCGCTCACCTCGCTGCACAGGGCCGGCGCCCTGTCCAGCAGCGACCTGACCACCGCCATCCATGAAGCCAGCTACGGCGCGACCAACTGCATGCCGGCGAACAACGAACTGCTCGCGGACCTCACCCAGTACCAGGTGAGCGAATCGCTGGCCAGCTACCACCTCGACCGGGTGGTGCAAGGCCTGGTCACCTGGGCCTTCCCCGACGCCATGCACGTCCAGGCCGATGTGGCCGCCACGCTCGGCGCGCACGGGCCGGCCCGGGTGGCTGCCCTCGCGAAACTCCAGGTTGATCTGCGGCGGCTCGATGGCCAGCGCGCCTACGTCGACAAGATCATGCAGACGGCGGTGGGGGGGACCTCCGCCACCGCCAAGCTGCCGGTTCTGCCGGGCTGAGGAGGGGCTGGCGCCCGGGTGCCCTGCCCCAGCTCACAGACCCATGCTTTCCAGGGCGGTGGCGAATGCTTCTTCCCAGGCTGCGGGCGAGCGGGTTGCAGCCATTGATGGTGGTTTGACCCGGTCCAGGGCGGCCAGGGCGGTGCGCACGACTGCCGTGGGCCGGGGGGAGGTGACGGCGGCGTCCCCGAGTTCGAGTTCGTGCTGAAGGTTGTCCCGCCCATGGCCCTGCACCACATCGAGCAGCAGCAGCGGCCGGCCCACGGTGCGCGCCTCCGCGCAGGTGTCGCCGGAACTGGTGATCACCAGGTCAGCCGCGGCCATCAGGGTCGGTATCTGCTCGGTGTAACCGAAGACGCGCATCCGGGACCGGCCACTCGCAGCCGCCCTGAGCCGGCTCTCCAGCCGGGCGTTGCGCCCGGCGACCGCGAGCACGTGGATACCGGCGTCCGCTAGGGCAGCGGCGGCCTCGGCCAGCGGGCCAAGCCCCCAGGCCCCCGACATAAGCAGCACCGTCCGGTCCTGCACGTCGATACCGAGGCTGGCCCGGGCCTGCGGCTGGCTGGGCGGGTCCAGGAAGCCCGGCCGGACCGGCGGCGGTACGACCTGGACCCGGGCCTGCGGCTGGTATCTGCGTACCGCGGCTTCGGCGGCCGGCGAGGTGACCAGGTACAGGTCGACGTTGGGGTGCACCCAGAGCCGGTGCGGCGTGACGTCGCTGCACAGCACGACATGGCTCATGCCCGGGTAGCGGTCGGCCAGCACGTTGAGCGCCGAGGCTGCGGTCGCGAACACGGAGACCGCCAGCTCGGCGGGGTGGTCATCGAGGTAGTCACGCAGCCGCGGCACCAGCTGGCGCCGGGCAGCCGCATCGGTGAGCTGTGCGAGCGGGCTCCCGGCCCGCAGGGCAGCGAAGTGGAAGGCGTCGTACAGGCCGGGCACCGCGAGCATGGAACGGAACACCGCCTCGCCCGCCGACCCGCCCCGCGGGCCCAGCAATCGCATGGCGTCCAGGATCTGCGTCGACCAGCCCTGCCGGGCCAGTGACGACGCGCACGCCCCGGCATGGACCTCGTGTCCCGCGCCGAGGGAACCTGACAGCAACAGCGCCCGCCTCATCCAGCTATCCCCTCAGCTGTCCCCCTGGATCCCGTGCCCCACGCTCCCTATGGTGCCCTCCTGTGTGCCCGGGCCGCCCCCCTGGGTCCGGTGAATGGCTCCGGTCTGGCTCAGCCAGTCGAGATACCGCCGGACGCCGGCCACGAAGGAGGTCTCCGGCGACCAGTCAAGCACCTCCTTGGCCCGCCGGTTCGACACGCTCACTCCCTGGTAGTCGGCGGGCCGGGCGGGCACGTGCTCGACCGGCACCGGCGCGACGAGTTCCCGGACAGTGTCAGCGATCTCCCTGACCGACACCGGCGTGCCCCCTTCCAGGGCCAGCACCTGGTCGGCCGCGGCCGGGGACAGCGCACGGACGTGCGCGTCCGCGATGTCTCCCACGTACACGTAGTTGCGCTGCTGTTCCCCGGTCCCGGCGATGGTGATCGGCATCCCTTCCCGCGCGGCCCGGACGAACCTGGCGACGACGAGCACGTCGCGCATCCGCGGCCCATAGGGGATTCCGTACCGCAAGATCGTGAACCGCTGCCCGTACATCTCCCGGTAGCTGTGCACCAGCAGTTCCGCCGCGAGCTTGGTCGAGACGTAGACATGACCCGCGCGGGTGAGGTCCACCGGGGCGTCCTCAGTGCGCTCACCTTCCCCGGCTGTCGCGCCATACACCCAGACCGTGCTCGCGAACAGCACCCGCTCACACTGCTGGCGCCGCGCGGCAGCCAGCACCCGGGCAGTGCCCTCCACGTTGAGCCTGACCGCCCCCACCGGGTCGGCAGCCACATCGTTGACGTCGGAGGCGCCGGCCAGGTGGAACACCGCAGCACAGCCGGCCAGGCCCTGTGCGAGCCCCTCCGCGTCGAACAGATCCACCTCGCGGTACTGGGCGGCGGGATTGCGCCAGACCGGGGCATGATCGATCACCCGTACCTGGTGCCCCGCCAGCACAAGGCGATCCACCACATGAGAGCCGATGAAGCCGCCACCCCCAGTCACCGCAACCTGCATGCGCTCCTCACCCCCGGTGGCTCACCGCCCACTCAGAGCGCCGTGGACGGCCGTCACCGCGGTCAGCACCTGATCCACCTCGCTGTCGGTCATGTCGGAATGCACCGGCAGGCAGACATGCCTGGCCGCCACGTCTTCTGCCGCCGGAAGCGGCGGTCCGCCGTATTCCGCCAGCACCGGCTGCCGGTGCAGCGGAAGGTCATAGACCTCGCCGGATAGGCGCACCCGGTACCGTTCAGCCATTTGCGACTTAAACAACGCCCGGTCCATATCTGGTGGCAGGAGCACGATGTACTTATAGATATTGCTGCGGCACCCTGCTGGCTCCGCCAGCGGCTGCAGTCCATCCAGCCCGGCCAGCGCCTTGTCATACCTGGCCGCGACCTCCCGGCGCCGGGTGATGAACTCCCCCATCCTGCGCAGGTGCACCAGCCCGGTGACCGCGTGCTGCTCACTCATCCGCCACGCCGAGCCGAGCCGCACGTGGTGATTGGCAGCGAAGGCGCCCTTACCCTGGTCGCGGTAGATCCGCGCCTCCTGCGCGAGCTCCTCCGACGAGGTGAGCACCATCCCGCCCTCACCGCTGGTGACGACCTTGGTCGGGTAGAGGGAAAAGGCGGCCGCCCGCCCGAAGGCGCCGGCGAAACGGCCCTCGAAGGTCGACCCGTGCGCATGCGCGGCGTCCTCCACCAACGCGATACCCCGCTCCTCGCAGAGTTCCCGCAGGTCATCGACGGCAGGTGAGATGAGGCCACCGACGTGGACAACGACAACAGCGGCCGTATCCGGGGTCAGGCTCGCCTCAAGGGTGGAGCGGCTCAGCGCGAACGTGGCGGCGTCCACATCCGCGAAGACCGGCCTGCCGCCCGCCTGCAGAACCGCGGCGGCGGTCGCGTAGAAGGTGTTCGCGGGGACCACCACATCACGGCCGCGTATCCCGATAGCGCGCAGGGCGATGTCGAGCGCAGCGGTGCCGCTGGCGACGGCCACCGCATGAGGGGAGGCGTGGGCGGCCGCGAAGGCCGACTCGAACCGCCGGGTGTAGGGCCCCAGCGTCAGCGCACCGCTGTCCAGGATCCCCGCCACGGCGGCGGCAACCTCCGCCCGGTCGGTGGCTGGGAACACGACCCGGGCTGATGGCACTTCCAAGCTCATCCCCTTCGGTGAGACCTGGCCGCACCGCCGGCGTCAGCCGGACTTCGCACGAGCCACCCGACTTTGCCATGATTCCAGGAATGGCCGGCAAGGGCACGTTCGTATCCCGCGTGTCGCCTGTCACCCTGACAGGCAGGAACCCCACTGGGACGGTGATGATGAGGACATGGGCGTGGCCGGCCGGGCTCGCGGCGGCGGCAGTAGTGGCGGGGCATGCGGGCCCGGGTGTGAGCGCGGTGGGCCCGCTGCGGCGCCGGCTGTTCCCCCGGCTGGCCGGGTTCGGCCACCCCGATCACGTGGCCCTCACCTTCGACGACGGCCCAGATCCGGCCAGCACCCCCGGCTTCCTGGATCTGCTGGCCGCGCGGCGCGTGCAGGCCACGTTCTTCATGCTCGGCTCCATGGTGGCGCGGTCACCACGGCTGGCTGCGGAGATCGCCGAAGCCGGGCACGAGGTCGCCGTCCACGGCTGGGATCACCGGTACACGATCCTGCGCGGCCCCCTGGACATGTACCAGGACCTGGCACGAGCCCGGGACGCGGTGTCGGCGGCGACGGGCCAGCAGCCACGGTTCTTCCGCCCCCCCTACGGAGTGCTCAGTTCCGGCGCTCTCCTGGCAGCCCGCAAGCTGGAACTGACGCCCGTGCTCTGGAGCGCCTGGGGCCGCGAGTGGGCACGCGGCGCCACCCCCGAGTCCGTGGTCACCACCGTCCTGGCCGGCCTTGGCGGGGGTGGCACAGTCCTGCTGCACGACTCCGATTGCACGTCGCCGCGGGGTGCCTCCTCAGCCGCGCTCGGCGCGCTGCCGAGGCTGCTCGACGCGTGCGCCGGGCGGGGGCTGACCGTGGGCACCCTGGCCGGCCACGGCCTGGCTCCGCGCTGAGCGCCGCCCCTGACGGGTCACCCGGCCGTCGCGTAATGTCGTATCGAGGCCGCTGCTGGCTGGAATCCTCAGGGGGCGTTCAGCTTGTGTCCAGGAACGTGCTGCTTACTGGGAGATACATCAGGGGCGTGTGGGCCGCCAGCCCGGCGTTCGGCCGAAGCCGGGTGAAAGGCCGATTCCAGGGCAGAGGTGATGGAGATGAACGAAGGTCAGGGCTGGGGGAACCCCGCCACCGGCGGGAACCCGGCAGCCGGCGGGAACCCGGCGGCTGAGCCCGGCACTGCCGACGACCAATCGCCAGATCCCTCCTGGGTGCCCTCACCCGGGGCCGGCCCGGGGCCGGTGCCACCAAGCCAGGGGC
>DPMS01000770.1 GCA_003541285.1 Actinomycetota bacterium | reverse complement strand
CCGCCCGGGGAGCGACCACGGCTACGACGTCGTCGACCCCACCGTCCTCAATCCGGAATTCGGCTCTGAGGAAGAGTTCGCCGCTCTTGCCGCCGCGGCGAAGCGGCTCGAGTTCGGCTGGCTGCAGGACATCGTCCCCAACCACATGGCCGTCCCGGTGCCGGAGTCGCTGAACCGGCAGCTGTGGTCGGTGCTGGCCGAGGGAGCCGGGTCACCGTACGCGCACTGGTTCGACGTGGACTGGGCGGCGCAGCAGGGACGGCTGCTGCTGCCGATCCTGGCCGGCCCGCTCCCCCACTGCCTCAGCGACCTCACGCTGGACCGCCGCGGCGCCGGCTCAGCTGAGCCGGTCCTGCGGTACCACGACCACGTGCTGCCGGTCAGGGCGGGCACGGCTGACCTGCCGCTGCCCAGCCTGCTGCACGCCCAGCACTACCGGCTGGCGGACTGGCGCGACGGGAGGGCGGAACTGAACTGGCGGCGGTTCTTCGACGTCAGCTCCCTGATCGCGGTCCGGGTGGAGGATGCCGGCGTGTTCGCGGCCACCCACCGGCTGCTGCTCGGCCTGATGGCGGAGGGGCTCATCGACGGCCTGCGGGTGGACCATCCGGATGGGCTGGCCGACCCCCGCGGTTACCTCCGCCGGCTCGCCGAGGCGACCGGTGGCGCCTGGGTGGTCACCGAGAAGATCCTGGCCGGCGCCGAGGAACTGCCCCCGGACTGGCCTTGCGCGGGCACCACCGGTTACGACGCGCTGGCGGTGACCGGCGGGCTGTTCGCCGACCAGGCCGGTGCCCGGCCGCTGACCGGGACGTACACGGACTTCACCGGCGGCCCGGCCAGGTTCGCGGACGTGGCCGCTGCAGCCAAGCGCGAGATTGCCNNGAGCGATGGCGACCTGCGCTCGCTGCTGACCGAACTGCTCACCGGTTTCAGCGTGTACCGCGCGTACGTGGTGCCCGGCGAGCCACCCGGCCAGGCATCGGTGGCCGCAGTGGACACGGCCACCGCGGCCGCCTGCCGCCATCTCCCGCCGCACCTGCACGGCCCGCTGGCTGCCGTCCGCGATCTCGTCCTCGGCCGCGGCTCCGGGCAGGCGGCCGAACTGATCGTCGCCTTCCAGCAGACCTGCGGGCCGGTCATGGCCAAAGGCGTGGAGGACACCGCGTTCTACCGCTGGTCGCGGCTGGCCGCGCTGAACGACGTGGGCGGGGACCCGGACCGGTTTGGCACCAGCCAGGATGAATTCCACGCCTTCGCCGGCCGGCTCGCTGACACCTGGCCGGCCACCATGACCACGCTGTCCACCCATGACACCAAACGCCAGGAGGATGTGCGGGCCCGGCTGGCAGCGCTGGCCGAATCCCCGCTGGCCTGGGCTCGGGAGGTACCGCAGTGGCACCAGCGCGCGGTCGTGCTGACGGGCGGGCGGGTGCCGGAACCAGATACCGAGTACCTGCTGTGGCAGACCCTGGCCGGCGCCTGGCCGATCGGCCCCGAGCGGGTGGACCGGTACCTGCGCAAGGCGATGCGCGAGGCGAAGACGGCGACCTCATGGACCGATCCCGACCCCGGTTATGAGGCCACGGTGCTGGCCTTCGCCGGCGCGGTGCTGCACGACCGCACGCTGACCGCACGGATCGGGAGCTTCGTGGCCGGCCTGGCTCCCGCCGCCCGCGCGAACTCGCTCGGCGCGAAACTGGTGCAGCTCACCATGCCCGGGGTGCCGGACGTATACCAGGGCTGCGAACTGACCGGGTTCTCCCTGGTGGACCCGGATAACCGGCGGCCGGTGGACTTCGCCCACCGCCGCCGGCTGCTGGCAGCACTGGACGCGAGCCCGCCGGCCCTGGCCGGCGGCCCCCCACCGGTTCCGCCGGGACTGCCGGTCCAGGACCGCGCCCCCGCACCGGATCCGGCGGCCCTGGCCGGCCGCCTCGACCGGGAGAAACTGCTGGTGACCTCGGTGGCGCTGCGGCTGCGCCGCGCTCATCCGGGCTGGTTCGCGGGCAGCTACCAGCCGCTGCCGGCCCATGGCCCGGCGGCCCGGCACGCGGTCGCGTTCATCCGCGGCGGCCACGCCGTGACCGTCGCCACCAGGCTGACGGGCGTGCTGAGCCGGGCCGGCGGGTGGGCTGGCACGGTGCTGCCACTGCCCGGCCGGCGCTGGCGGGACGTGCTCACCGGTGCCACGCATGCCGGCCCAAGCCCGCTGCTGGCGACTGTGACACAACGCTACCCGGTGGCACTTCTGGTGCCCGAGGACCCCGGCCTGCCCACCGGCGAACTGGCGAGGTGAGTGAAAGGTTGCCACGGTGAGCGCGTTCAGTGTCTGGGCGCCCACGGCTGGCCGGGTCGAGGTGGAGGTAGGTGGCCGGCGCCACCCGATGACCCCGGCAGCCGACCGCGGCTGGTGGCAGGCCGACCTGCCCGGCACCGGGGACAGCACGGACGGCGTGGACTATGCCTTCCGCCTCGACGACGGCGAGCCGCTGCCCGATCCACGCTCGCTGCGGCAGCCGTTTGGCTGCCTGGGAGTCAGCCGGACCTATGACCATTCCGCATTCCGCTGGACCGACCGCGGCTGGCGCGGCGGCCCGCTGCACGGGTCGGTCATCTACGAACTGCACGCCGGCACGTTCACCCCGGAAGGCACGTTCGACGCGGCGATCGGACGGCTCGGCCATCTCGCCGCGCTCGGCGTGGACATCATCGAGCTGATGCCGGTCGCGGCGTTCCCCGGGCGCCGCGGCTGGGGTTACGACGGGATCGGCCTGTGGGCGGTGCACGAGCCCTACGGCGGCCCGGACGGGCTGAAGCGCTTCGTGGACGCCTGCCACGCGGCACGGCTGGCCGTGGTGCTCGATGTCGTCTACAACCACGTCGGGGTGGGCAACCGGCTTGCCGCGTTCGGCCCGTACTTCACCCGCGCGCATGTGACGCCGTGGGGGCCGGCGGTGAACCTGGACCAGCCCGGTTCCGATGAGGTGCGGGACTTCCTGATCCGTAACGCCCTGATGTGGCTGCGCGACTATCACCTGGATGGGCTGCGGCTGGACGCGGTGCACGCGCTGGAAGACCACCGTGGCCTGCACTTCCTGGAAGAACTCGCCACCGAAGTGCAGGTGCTGGCGGCGCTGCTCAACCGGGAACTGGTCCTGGTCGCCGAATCCGACGCCAACGACCCCCGGCTGGTGACCTCGCGGGAGGCGGGCGGGTACGGGCTGACAGCCCAGTGGAGCGACGATTTCCATCATGCGGTCCATGCCGCGGTCACCGGAGAGCGGCAGGGCTACTACTGCGACTTCGGCCCGCTGGCTGTCCTGGCGAAGACGCTGACCAAGGTGTTCTTTCACGACGGCGGCTGGTCTGCCTTCCGGGGGCGCAGCCACGGGCGGCAGGTGGATGTGGTCCGGATGCCGGCCCACCGGTTCCTCGGGTATCTGCAGGACCACGATCAGATCGGAAACCGGGCGGCCGGCGACCGGATCTCGGCGGGCCTGCATCCCGGGCTGGTCAAGGTGGCCGCCGGGCTGGTGCTGACCGCCCCGTACACACCGATGCTGTTCATGGGTGAGGAGTGGGGTGCGGGCACGCCCTGGCAGTACTTCACCGACCACAGCGACCCGGCGCTGGCCCGGGCCGTCGCCGACGGCCGCCGGGCGGAGTTCGCGGCCCACGGCTGGGGCCCGGCGGACATCCCCGACCCGCAGGACGAGGCGACCTTCCTGCGCTCGAAACTGGACTGGTCGGAGCCTGGCCGCGAACCGCACGCAGGACTGCTGCGGTGGTACCGGGAACTGATCGCGCTGCGCCGGGCCCGGCCCGAGCTCACCGACCCGCGGCTGGGCCGGGTGCGGGTGGACTATGACGAGGCGGCCCGCTGGCTGGTGGTGCGGCGGGGGCGGCTGCGGATCGTGGCGAACCTGTGCCCGGGCAGGTCCCTGGTGCCGCTGGACCGGCCAGGGACCGGGCTGCTGGCCGCCTCCAGTCCCGGGGTGGTGATCGAGGAGGACGTGGCCGCCATGCCGGCCACGTCCCTGGCGGTCATCGGGACCTGACCGGGCCGGCGGCCTCTCGTGCCGCGCCCGGCCGGCCGGACCCGCCCGGCCTGTCAGGCCCGGTAATGCGACGCGTGCTGGTCACGCACGACGTTCTTCTGGATCTTGCCAGTGGACGTCTTGGGCAGCTCGTCGACGACGATCACCGCTTTGGGCACCTTGTAGCCGTCGAGCCGCTGCCTGAGCGCGGTGATCAGGCCGGCCGGATCGATCGTCTCACCGGGCTTGGGGACGACGACCGCGGTGATCGCCTCCGACCAGTGCTCGTGCGGCAGGCCGACGACGACCGCCTCGGCGATGCGCGGGTCGGCGGCGTAGACGGCCTTCTCGACCTCGATGGAGGCGACGTTCTCGCCGCCGGTCTTGATGACGTCCTTGTAGCGGTCAGCGAACCACAGCACGCCGTCGTCACCGAACCGGCCGACGTCGCCGGAGTGGAACCAGCCGTGCGCGAACGCGGCGTCGGTGGCCTCGTCGTTGCGCAGGTACTGGGCCATCGTGGACGGGCCGCGGTAGACGATCTCGCCCTGCTCCCCGGCCGGGAGCAGGTCACCATCCGGTCCCATGATCGCGACCTGCACGCCGGTGAGCGGCGTCCCGACAGCGCCGATGTGGGTGAGCTGGTGCTCGGGCCGGAAGAACGTGGTGATCGGCGACATCTCGGTCTGGCCGAACAGCAGGGCGAAGTCGCAGCCGAACTGGTCCAGGCAGCGGCGGATCAGCTCGTCCGGCATCGGCGCCATCGCGTACACGGCACGCCGCAGGCTGGACATGTCACGGCCGCTGAACGACGGATGATCCAGGGCGGCGCGGAACATCATGGGCAGGCCGAAGACCTGGGTGATCCGCTCGCGTTCGATCAGGTCCAGCCACACCGCCGGGTCGAAGCCACGCAGCACGTAGATGGTCGCACCGACCAGGACCGCTGGCGTGCAGAACGCGTTGAGCTGCGCGGTGTGGAACATCGGCATCATCGCCGCGAACCTGTCGGACGCGTTCCAGCCGCAGTCCAGGGCGGCGGACATCGATTCCAGGTAGATGCCCAGCTGGGTGCCGACCACGCCCTTGGGGAACGACGTGGTGCCGGAGGTGTACAGATAGCTGATCGCGTCGCGGTCGTCGACGAAGAACTCCGGCTCGGCCGCGTCGTCGCCCGCGAGTGCCTCGATCGTGGTCCACTGCCGCTCCGCAGGCTCGGCCTCGTACTGGGCGCCGAGGCCGGGCAGCACAATGATGTCGGCGATCGCGGCGACCTTGCTGACCGCCTCCTGCATGGCCGGGACCAGCTGGGACTCCACGGCAAGGGCGCGGGAGCGCGAGTGGTCGAGCACGTATGCGACTTCGTCGGAGCGCCAGCCGAGGTTGACCGGCACCGCCACGACGCCGAGCTTCGCGCAGGCGTAGTAGAGCGCGAGGAACTCGGCGCTGTTACCGGACGCGATGCCCAGCCCGTCGCCGCGTGTGTAGCCGCGGGCGGCGAGCCCATGGGTGAGCCGGTTGACCCAGGCGTTGAACTCCGCGTAGGTCCATCGCCGGCCGCCGTCCACGAGCGCCGTGTGGCCGGGGTGGGCGGCGGCCGTCCGGGTCAGCGAGTCGCCGATGCTGACGCGCTGGATGATGTTTCGCGCTAGATCCACGGTCGTCTCCTCATCCGGCTTGCCCGGGCGGACCTGGTCGTGCGGGTCAGACCTAGTAAGGCAGCAGGCCGCTCCTGGTGGCAAGACCCTTAACGACCTGTATGTCCGGATCGTAGCCCGCTGGGAGCGGTGAGCGAGGCGGGGCTCGCAAGCGCGCCGGCCAGGGCGGTCAGGGCCCGGCCGAGCGGGGCGTCCAGGGTCAGCAGCGCATGCGCGTCACCGCGGGTGGGGCCCTGGTTGACGATCGCGACGGGAATCGCCAGCTTCGCCGCGTGGCGCACGAAACGGTAGCCCGACATCACGGTCAGCGAGGAGCCCAGTACCACCAGGGCGCGCGCTCCCCCGGTCAGCTGGTAGCACTGCTGCACCCGGGCGGGCGGCACGTTCTCACCGAAGAACACCACGTCGGGCTTGAGCAGCCCGCCGCAGTCCTCGCAGTCCACCACCTGGAACCTGGCCACGTCCGGGCCGGCCAGCACGGCGTCGCCGTCCGGGTTCAGCCCGGACGGCGACGCGTTCCAGTCCGGGTTCGCCGCACACAGCCGCCGGCCGAGCCGTTCCCGGGTGGCCCGCCGTCCACATCCCAGGCAGACCACCCGGTGCAGGCTGCCGTGCAGTTCGGTCACCTGCCGGGCACCCGCCGCCTGGTGCAGGCCGTCCACGTTCTGGGTGATGATCCCGGCAAGCAGCCCGCGCTGCTCGAGTTCGGCGACCACCCGGTGACCCGCGTTCGGCGTAGCGCGGGCGATGTGGCGCCAGCCACTGTGACTGCGGGCCCAGTACCGCTGCCGGGCGGCGGCGCTGGCGGTGAACGCCTGGTAGGTCACCGGCTCGGCCCGCCGGGACCGGCCGGTCTGGCCCCGGTAGTCCGGGATTCCGGACTCGGTGGACAGCCCGGCCCCGCTCAGGATCACCACCCCGCCGCCGGCGACCAGGCCGGCCAGCACCCCAGCCGCCCCGGTGCGGGCGTCCCGCACTGCCTGACTCACCTCACCATGCTGCCCGATAGTCACGAATCCGGCAAAAAGGGCAGCCGAACCGGGCGCATGCCACTCCCTGCTCGGTTTCGCCGATCACCACGAGGGCGAAGCCGGGGTTGTCCGGGGCCCGGCAGGCCATCTCCGGCCGGGGTGATTTCCGTGACCGGCGCCCGGAACCCCTTGGCACCGTGAACGGTGCCGCAGGCCTGGCACCGCGTGGTGATGTACGGGACGCCGGAACCGTGGAGCACATAGTTCGGTCCCGCCGGCGCGGCCGGGGTGAAATGGCCCGGCGGCTACTGGCCCACCGCGCCGTCGATCAGCTGGCGCAGCAGGTCGGCATGGCCATTGTGGCGGGCGTACTCCTCCACCATGTGAACCAGCACCCAGCGCAGCGAGACCGGCCCGCGCCAGGGATCGCTGCCGGTGATGTCCAGGGAGGCTGCTTCGGCCACGAAACGCTCTGCGAACGCGACCTCGGCCCGCCATGTCTTCCACGCCTGCGCGACAAGCTCCGGTTCGGGCCTCGCGCCGTCGAACGCTCCGTCCGGATCGGCGTCGGAGCAGAAGTGCGGCGGCGCATCCTGCCCGGCCATCACCCGCCGGAACCAGCTGCGCTCCACCTCGGCCATGTGGCGCACCAGGCCGAGCAGCGAGAGCGTCGCGGGTTCCACGGCGCGGCGGGCCAGGCCGGCGGCGTCCAGGCCGGAGCACTTCAACTCCAGCGTGTCACGCTGCCAGCGCAAGAAAGCGGTGATCGTGGCGCACTCGCCTGCCTGGGCCGGCGGGTCGGCCCGTGGATCGGCGCCGGGATCGATGAACATGTCAGCGAACTTGGGCATGCCCGCCATCATCGGCTATCCGTCCGCGACACCACTACAGGTTTCTGGTGGCGGCACCGCCGGCCCGGCGGTGTCCGCGGGCTACATCCCTGGGAGCAGTAGCCATGCGACCGTGGGCGGACGCGGACGACCATGATCGCGATCTAGCGTCGGAGCGTGGCTGCCGCCCTTCCACTGGTTGCTCACCGCTTCCGAGCAGGCGTTTAGTCGAAAACGTCAGCGATCTGACTGAACGAATTGGGACCTGTTCGAACCTGTATTTGACAGACGGCGGCCGGCGCGGCAAGGTAGTCGTCGCGTTCGGATACGCGGCAGCAGCGCCATTCCAGCGCTGCCGTTGATGCACCTTCACCGCGACGAGGAGGACGATCCCATGGGCCAGAAGACTGTCCGGTTCAGTGACCTGAGTGGTCAGCTCATCATGGAAAACGACGCACCTACCCGCATCGTGATCCATGAGCACCCCGAACTGGCGGACGGCCCGGTGGAGATCGAAGCCCTCACCGATGAGGCCCGGGCAATCGAGAAGGCAGCCATGCGGGTGGCCGTCGTCGATCTCTACTTCCCCGGTGATGAGGAGCCCCGCCGCGTGGCTATGGCTGCCGAGGCTTTCGACAAGCTGGCCATCGACAAGCCCATGGGCGAGCTTCTCATAACTGCCCGGCCGGCCAGGCGCGCGCCGCGGGCCGCGGCGGCGCCCGCGGGGCGTGGTGACCGCATCAACTACGCGACCATCGAGCACGCCGGCCAGCCGCACAAGGGCAAGATCACCGATGCGGAGCGGCAGCTCGTTCGTGACCATCTCGACGAGATCAACGAGCGGCTGGCCGCGCAGGGCCTGCGGACCATCAGCCTCACCGATCCTGACCACGTCGAACGCTATGGCCTGGATCAGCTCGCCAGTGAGCAGGCGCCCGCCGGGGAGCTGGCCGGCCAGGCCTGATTCCCGCCGCGGTGCGGCGGGTTACGGTTCGCCACGCTCGCCGGACGGGATGAGCCGGGGCCGGTCCGGACCTTCTGGCGGGATTAGCCGGACCGGGCCGTCATGCCGGCGAGCACCTCTGCAGGTGGCGGACGGACGCTCGCACTCCCCTGCGCCGGCTGAGCCGGAGCGGTGATTGGCGCGCCGGCTGCGCGTGATGGAGATGGCAGGCTGGCCGCGGGCAGGGTGAGGGTGATGCGCAGCCCGTGCGGGTGGTTGAGCGCGGCCTTGGCGGCTCCGTTATGGGCAGCGGCGATGGCGGTGACGATGGCGAGCCCGAGACCGGAACCGGGGCACTTGGACTGACCCGGGGCCCGGTAGAAGCGGTCGAAGATTCGCGGGAGCTGGCTGGCCGGGACGCCGGGACCGTTGTCGCTGACCTTGATGACGACGGTGCTGCCGCGGGCGGCGGCGGTGATGGTCGCGGTGGTGCCGGCCGGGGTGTGGGCACGGACGTTGGCCAGCAGGTTGTCGATGGCCCGGCGCAGCATTTCTTCGTCGCCGGTGGTGGCGAGGCCATCGGCGATGCGGACGTGCCAGGTTCGCGCCGGGTCGGCGATCCGGGCCGCTTCGGCGCATCCGGTGACCAGGGCGGCGAGATCGACCGGGTCGTGCTGCTGGCCGGGATGCTGGTCGAGCCGAGCGAGCCGGAGCATGTCGTCGACCAGCCCGCTCATGCGCTGGGCTTCCAGCGCGATGCGCCGCATCGCCTCATCGACCTGATGCCGCTCGCGGAGGGCACCTTGCTGGTAGAGCTCGGCGTTGGCGCGCAGTGAGGCCAGCGGGTTCCGCAGTTCATGGCTGGCGTCGGCGAAGAAGCGCCGGGTGAGTTCCTGGCTGGCCTCCCGCTCGTGGATGGAGGACTCGATGCGGGTGAGCATCCCGTTGAGGGCGGTCCCGAGGCGGCCTACCTCGGTTGCCGGATCCTGCGGGCTGACCCGCTCGGTGAGGTCACCGGCGGTTATCCGGTCGGCCTGGGTTGCCATCGTCTCAATGGGCCGCAGACCGCGCCGCACCACCCAGGCAACGCCCAGGGCGACGAGCAGGCCAGCGGCGGCCGAGCCGATGATGAGAATGAGCGCGAGCCGGTCGACGGTGCTGTTGACATGGCTGAGACTGGCGCCTGCGACGAGGGTGCCGCGGTCGACTTGCACAGCCCGCAGCCGCAGCGCCATGTTCCCGGGCCGGATGTGCACGGTCTGGGCGCCGCCGGCGACGGCAAGTTTGGGCAGGCCGGGCGGGAGCACCGGGACGATCCCGGGACCGGCTTCCAGGGTCAGCCTCGGACCGTGGCCGGGCAGGTACACGACGTAGTACTGGCCCGGAACACGGGGCGGGGGAAATTGCCAGGGCGGCACGCGGCGCTTGGCATCGGAGAGGATCGTCCCCAGCCGTGGTCCCACGGTCCAGTTGAGGACCGTCTGCAGCTGCGAGTCGGTCTGGCTGAGCAGGTATCCGCGCAGCGCGGTGACCGCGGCGAAATCGAAGGCCACCAGTGCGATCAGGGTGACCGCCAGGACGCCGGCCAGCACCCGGGTGCGGAGCTGGGCCCTGGGCCGCTTGGGCATCATCGGGGGCCTCCCGGATCGCCGGGACGGGCAGGGTCNNGGGTCGGCAGGGTCACCCGGGCGGGGCAGGCGCAGGCTGTAGCCGACGGCGCGCTGGGTGTGGATCACGTCGGGCCCGTACCGGGCCAGCTTACGCCGCAGGTAGGCGACGTAGGTCGTGACGACGGTGCTGGACCCGCCGAAATCGTAGTCCCACACGTGGGCCAGCATCTGTGCCCGGGTCAGCACCCGGCCCGGGTTGAGCATCAGGTAGCGCAGCAGCCGGAACTCGGTCGGGGACAGATCGACCAGATGACCGCCCCGGCGGACCTCGTAGCTGTCCTGGTCGAGTTCGATGCCGGCGAACCTGAGCACCGGGCCCGCGGCGGCCGCAGCGGGACGGGTGCGGCGCAGGACGGTACGGACCCTGGCCGCCAGTTCCTCCAGCCCGAACGGCTTGGTCATGTAGTCGTCGCCACCGATGGTGAGCCCGGCTACCTTGTCGGCCTGGGTGTCCCGGGCGGTCAGGAAGATCACCGGAACCTGGCAGCCATCCTCGCGCAGGCGGCGGACCACGTCGAAGCCGTCGGTGTCGGGCAGCATCACATCCAGCACCACCAGGTCGAACGGGCGGTCCCGGGCCAGCCGCAGGGCGCCAGCGCCGGTATCCGCCGTGGTCACCTCGAATCCGAGGAACCGCAGCGAGGTGGCTACCGCATCGCGCAGGAACGGCTCGTCATCGACCACCAGCAGGCCCCCCCGGCCAGCAGGCCGGTCCGCCGTTGCTGGGTCAGCCATCGCGTCACCCCCTTTGCCCTCCCGATATACGACCACGTCATCCTCGAGTATCGGGTGTGACTTGCATGCGAGTTGCATGTGAATTACCCCCCAGGCCGGCCGGCGGCCGGATATTCACATTAAGCTCACGCGCAATTCGCCCGGCGCCGGGCCGGAATGACTGACTCAAGCGGCGCCAGCCGGGCCGGGCTGGCTCGTGTCATGCC
>DPMS01000355.1 GCA_003541285.1 Actinomycetota bacterium | reverse complement strand
CGTCCGCCTGGCCGGGGTGTCCGGGAACGAGCTGGCCGCTATCCAGGCGCGGGAGCAGGCGCAGGTGGAAGCCCGCGCCGCGCGTTACCGGGCCGGGCGGGCGCGCCTGCCACCGGCGGGGAATCGGGGTGGCCGTTCGTCGGGTGGGCGGCGGGCAGGCTCCCGGGCATGGCTGTGCCAGCCATGGACATATCGCGGACTCCTAGCTGCGGGGAAGGTGAGCGCTGCGCTGCGCCGAGTGCTGGTCAGGCATGCAGACTATCTACGACTCTGACCAGGATGCCTTCCCAAATGCATCAGCGGCAGCGCGGATATCTGTTGTAGAGCTTAAGATAAGCTAATGCTTGATCTGCATCGGCTGCGCATGCTCCTTGAGTTCGCGGACCGGGGGACCATCGGGGCGACGGCCGCGGCGCTGGGGTATACCCCGTCGGCGGTGTCGCAGCAGCTCGCCGCCCTGGAGCGGGAGGCAGGGACCACCCTGCTGGACCGGACCGCGCGCTCGGCCGAGCTGACCGACGCCGGGCGGCGGCTGGCCATCCATGCGGAGATCATCCTGGCCCAGGTGGAGGCGGCCGAGGCGGACCTGTCCGCCCAGGCAAGGGAGCCGGCCGGGCGGGTGTCGGTGGCGGCCTTCCCGACCGCGGCGGTCGCCTTCGCGCCCGCCCTTGTCCGCAGCCTGCGGGGTCACCCGGGGGTGACCCTGCTGCTGCGCCAGACCCAGCGGGACGAGGGCATGCGCGGGGTCCGGTCGGGCGAGGTCGATGTCGCCCTCGTCGACGACTGGACCGGCGGGATCACTGACCGGGCGCCCACCATGCTGCGCCTGTTCCCGCTGCTGCGGGACCCGCTCGTGCTCATCGTCCCGCGCGGTCACCGGCTGGCCGACCCGGCGGTCCCGGTCGATCTGCGCAGCCTGCGGGAGACCAGCCGGTGGATGGCCGCCCCGGCCGGGGAGCCGTCCCGGGAGGCGGTGGACCGCCTGCTGGCGTCGGTCGGGGGTGCGCCTGCTGTGCCGTGGGAGTTCGAGGGCGTGGGCACCATCCTCAGCCTGGTGGCCAGGGGCACGGGTATCGCTGCCGTGCCGCGGCTGGCGCTGGCCGCGGGCGAGGGGCGGGTCACCGTGCGCGAGATCCCCGGTTCCGATCTGGCCAGGGACATCTACGCGGTGGTCAGGGCGGCCAGCATCCGCCGCCCATCGGTGGCCTTCATCCTGGCGGCGCTGGACGCGGGCGCGAAGAACCTGGCTGGGCGGGGGATCAGGGGCCAGGCCCGTTGACCGCCGTCCCCGGCGGTGGCCCGCTCCCGGGGACGTCCAGGTCCTGCGCGTGCTGATGGGCAGCGCGCCGTTCGGCGGGCGGGAGCCGGGCCAGGCCGGCCAGGCCGATGCCGGCGGCCGCCAGGCAGGCCAGGCCGCCGGCCCCCAGCGCGATGCGGGGGCTCAGGTACTGCGCGACCAGGCCGATGAGCGGGCCACCGACCGGGGTACTGCCCAGGAACGTCACCGACCACAACGCCATCACCCGGCCCCGGAACTGGGGATCGCTGGTCAGCTGGAGGGTGGTGTTCCCGGTGGCGATGAACGCCGTGCTGCCGGCCCCGACACAGGCCAGCGCCGCCAGTTCCGCGGGGAATGAGGGAACGATCGCCGCGGCGAGGATCGCCGCGCCGAACCCGGCGGCGGCCAGCGTGAGCCGCCCCAGCCCGGCGGTGGACAGGCCGGCCACGAACAGCCCGCCGGCCACCGCACCCGCCCCCATGGCGGAGGTCAGGAAGCCGTAGGCGTCGGCGCCACCGTGCAGCTCGACCCGGGCAAGCAGTGGCAGCACCACCTGGAACTCATACGCCAGCGTGCCGACCAGGGCCATCATGAGCAGCGGGATCAGCAGCGCGGTGGTGCGCCGCACGTACCGCAGGCCCTGCCGCACCTGGCCGGGCTCGCGCGACACCGGCGGCGCTCGCCGCAGGTCAGCGGTGCGGATGCAGGCCAGCGCGATCAGGACGGCGACGAAGCTGGCCGCATTGGCCAGGAAGCACACAGCGGTGCCGGCCGCCGCGATCAGCAGGCCCGCGGCCGCCGGGCCGATCGCCCGTGAGCTGTTGACCATGATGTTGTTCAGGCTGACCGCGTTCTGCAGGCGGTCGGGGCCGACCATCTCCGGCACAAACGTCTGCCGGGCCGGGTTGTCGGCGGCGTTGACGATGCCGAACCCGGCGGCGAGCACGAACACCATCCACAGCCGCACCGCACCGGTCAGCGTCAGCAGGCCCAGCACCAGGGCCAGCGACCCGAGGGTGCTCTGGGTGCCCAGCAGCAGGCGCCGCTTGTCCACCCGGTCGGCGATCAGGCCGCCGTATGGCCCGAGCAGCAGTACCGGCAGGAACTGCACGGCCACCACCAGGCCCAGCATCGTGCCCGAGTGGGTGAGTTCGAGCACCAGCCAGGACTGGGCCACCGACTGCATCCAGGTGCCGATCAGGCTGACCGACTGCCCGGCGAAATAGATCCGGAAGTTGCGCACCTTCAGTGCGCTGAACGTCCGCCGCAGCCGCGGCTGGTCAGATTCGGCAGGCATGACAGGCTCGACCGTACCGGGCCGTCCCGGGCGGCCCCGGCCTGCGTCCCGGATGGTGGCGGGGCCGTTCCCGGACTGACCTGGGGCCCGCCCGCGCGGTCAGGCGTCGCGCTCCACCGGGCAGCTCATGCACCGCGGGCCGCCGCGGCCCCGGCCGAGCTCGTTCCCTGCGATGGTGATCACCTCGATCCCGTTCTCCCGCAGGTAGGCGTTGGTGGTCACGTTCCGCTCGTAGGCGATGACCACTCCCGGCTCGACCGCGAGCACGTTGCAGCCGTCATCCCATTGCTCGCGTTGCGCGGAATGGACGTCCTGGACCGCGGTCAGGACGGTGATGGCGGGTACGTCGAGCGCCGCGGCGAGCGCCCGGTGCATGTCGGCAGGCGGATGGTCGGTTACCTTGAGCTCGCGTGCGCTCGCCCCCGGCTCCACCGTGTAGGCGGGCAGCATCCCCATCCCGGCGTACTTGGTGAACACCCCGTGGTCCGCCATGGTCAGCAGCGTGTCCAGGTGCATGAACGCCCGCGTCTTGGGCATGTCGATCGCCACCAGGCAGCGGGCCGCCCCGGCCGCGAACAGCCGGTGGGCCAGCACCTCGACCGCCTGCGGCGTGGTCCGCTCGCTCATGCCCACCAGCACCGCCCCGTTGCCGAGCACCAGGATGTCGCCGCCTTCGATGGTGGCCGGGCCGGCGTCCGCGCCGTGATACCAGACCTCGAAACCGGCTCCGGCGAACATCGGGTGCCAGNNTAGATCCAGCACGAGGTGTCACGCTGGTAGAGCAGGTTCGGCAGCGGGGCGAGCACGAAGCCGTCGGGATCCAGGGAGTGGAAGGCGATGCTCTTGGGCTCGGGTCCCAGTTCGGCGATCTCGCGCTTGGTGATCCCGCCTGCCAGGTAGGTGGCCAGGCTCACCGGGTCGAGCCCGTCCAGCGCCGCCCGCAGGGTGGCCGCGGCGAGCGGGCCATGCCAGCGCGGGTCGAACACCCGGTCCAGGATGTAGCCGCGGGCCTCGCTGATCTCCAGGGTCTGCGCGAGCAGGTCACTGTAGTAGTGGACCACAACGCCGCGTGCGCGCAGCACGCCGGCGAAGGCGTCGTGTTCGGCCTGGGCCCTGCTCACCCACAGCACGTCGTCGAACAGCAGATCGGCGGCGTTGTCGGGGGTCAGGCGCTTGAGTTCCAGATCAGGGCGGTGCAGCACCACCTGGCGCAGGCGGCCGACCTCGGAATCAACGTGGAACATGGCACCCCCGTTCTGCATGGGTGTTGCCTGTCAGTTATCTCATGGCTCTCGTTAGGCTCCGAATGTGGACCTGGATCTTTCCCGAAGCGCAGCCGAGCTGACCGCGGCACTGGTCGATGTCCCGTCGGTGAGCGGGGATGAGGCCGTGCTGGCAGACGCGATCGCCGCCGCGCTCGGCAGGTTGCCGCACCTGGACGTGTCCCGGGACGGGAACGCCGTGGGCGGCCGGACCGATCTCGGCCGGGCGCAGCGGGTCATCCTGGCCGGGCACATCGACACCGTCCCGATCGCGGGCAACCTCCCTTCCCGCACTGAACACGACACGCTGTACGGCTGTGGCAGCTGCGACATGAAGTCCGGCGTGGCGGTCCAGCTGAGGCTCGCCGCACTGCTGGCGAAGCCGTCCCGGGATGTGACCTATGTCTTCTATGACTGCGAAGAAGTCGAGGCCGACCGCAACGGCCTGCTGCGGCTCAGCCGCAACGCGCCCGGGCTGCTCACGGGGGACCTGGCGGTCCTGCTGGAGCCGACCGGGGGCGTGATCGAGGGCGGCTGCCAGGGCACCCTGCGGGCCGAGGTCACCGCCCGTGGTGTCCGCGCCCACAGCGCGCGCTCCTGGATGGGGCGCAACGCCATCCACGGCGCCGGCGCCATCCTCGACGTGCTGCGCTCCTACCACGCGCGGGAACCCGAGGTGGACGGGCTCACCTATCGCGAGGGGCTGAACGCGGTCGGGATCAGCGGCGGGGTGGCAGGCAATGTCATCCCGGACGAGTGCGTGGTCACGGTGAATTTCCGGTTCGCGCCGGATCGCACCGCCGAGCAGGCGGCCGAGCACGTCCGCGCGGTGTTCGGCGGCTTCGATGTGGCGGTCACCGATGTCGCGCCGGCCGCCCGGCCGGGGCTGGCCGATCCGGCCGCGGGCGCCCTGCTCGGCGCGGTCGGCGGCATCCCCCGTGCCAAGCTGGGCTGGACCGACGTGGCCAGGTTCGCGGCGCTCGGCCTGCCCGCTGTCAACTATGGGCCGGGTGACCCGGAGGTCGCGCACACCGCCGATGAGCACGTCCCGCTGGGGCAGATCGCGGACTGCGAGCAGAAGCTGCTGGCCTGGCTGAGTGCCTGACCCGGCCACGCTAGCCGGCGTTGTCTACTTCGCCGGGCCGGCGGCCAGGGTGAGGGAACTGGTGTGCTGCTGGCCCGAGATGTCCATCCAGGTGAGCGAGATGCGGTCGCCCGGGTGGTAGTTGGAAAGCGCCTGGGTCAGCGTGGTGGGCGAGGTGATGGCCTGGCCGTTGACGGCCTGGATCACGTCGCCTCCGGTCAGCCCGGCCACATGCGCTGGCGCGCCGCAGAACACGCCCGCGATCAGGGTGCCGGAACTGGCCGGGGCGATCTGGCCCGGAACCGGGTTGCCTGCGTCATTGACCAGGCAGGAGTGGCTGCTGTCGACCCCACCGCCGAACTGGCTGGCCGTCTGCTCGAGCTGCCGCAGTTGCTGCTGCGGGCTCGCGGCGGCACTGGCGGCGTTCGACGGGGTGCTGGCCACCGCCACCCCCATGAACGCTGGCTGGCCGATACGGATGCTGGCACTGCCCTTCCCGGCGGCCATCTGGCGGGCGATGGCCAGCGCCCGGTTGATGGGGATGGCGAACCCCTGGCTGGTACCTGGTCCGCCCAGCGCCTGGGTGTTCGCCGCGGTGTCCATCCCGATGACCTGGCCGGCGGCGTCGGCCAGCGGCCCGCCCGAGTCGCCTTCCGCGATGGGCGCGTTGGTCTGGAGCATCCCGTGCAGAGTCTCGCTGGAGTTGGAGCCGGAATCGCTGGCCGTGATCGTCCGGTGCAGAGCGGTGATGGTCCCGCTGGTGACGGTCGGTGCGCCGCCGGTACCTCCGGCATTGCCCATGGCCACCACCGGCGTCCCGAGTGTGACCTTGGCCGAATTGCCGACCTGCACCGGGGTCAGCCCCGCTGCCCCCACCAGCCTGAGCAGGGCGACGTCGTCCCTGGCGTCAGTGCCGACGATCTGGGCGATATATCTGCGGCCGGATGTGACGAGCGTCGCAGTGAGCCGGGTGGATCCGTTCACCACATGGTTGTTGGTCAGCACCAGCCCGGAAGAGGACAGCACGATCCCGGTGCCCTCGAAGATCTGGCCGGAGTAGCGGAGGCTGGAGGTGATGTCGACCACCCCTGGCTCCACCTTGGCGGCGACTGCTTGCGTGTTGATGGCCGAGGTGTTGGTGCTGCTGTTGCCAGGGTTGCCGGCCGGCGATGGGATGTCCTGCGGCGACAGGCTGCCCTGGCCGGATGATCCGCTCTGGAGGGCGAGCACGCTGACGGCACCGACCACGGCCGCGAGGACCGCCACCACGATGTACAGGAGGGCACGGCTGCCCCGCCGTGGGGGCTGGGGGGGCAGCGGCCCGCCCGGCTGGCCGTAACCACCTGACGGTGGGGGGCCCCACCCTCCCGCGCTCCCTCCAGGTGGCAGCGTCCACGGTCCCTGGCCGCCGCCCGGGGGTGGGTTCCATGGTCCCTGCCCGCCACCGGCCGGCGGGGGCCACTGCCCCTGGCTTGGTGGCACCGGCCCCGGGCCGGCCCCGGGTGAGGGCACCCAGGAGGGATCTGGCGATTGGTCGTCGGCAGTGCCGGGCTCAGCCGCCGGGTTCCCGCCGGCTGCCGGGTTCCCGCCGGTGGCGGGGTTCCCCCAGCCCTGACCTTCGTTCATCTCCATCACCTCTGCCCTGGAATCGGCCTTTCACCCGGCTTCGGCCGAACGCCGGGCTGGCGGCCCACACGCCCCTGATGTATCTCCCAGTAAGCAGCA
>DPMS01000354.1 GCA_003541285.1 Actinomycetota bacterium | reverse complement strand
CGTTCTCGCTGCGCAGACCGGGCCCGTGGGGCACCCAGGCAGGCCGGATCTGGCCAAGGCGAATGAGGCAGATACCGGCAACGGCCCATCCGCCGACCTGCTGCGGCCGCAACGGAGCCGGTAGCAGGCTCGCTGCTATGCCGGGGTCGACCCGGTAGTTCACTAGCAGGCGTCGCTCGACGACGGTCGATAGCCTTGGCTGCCTCATGCCCGTTCCTCCGGGTCGATGGTTCGCTGCCTGCGGTTCCGCGAAATGGCTTGTTCGGGACAGACCGCGCTCAAGAACCTGCCAATGCACAGCGCCAGCCGTTCTTCAGCCAGCGAGTAGAAGATCCGGTTGGCTTCACGCCGCTCGCGGATCAGTCCCGCAGCCTTCAGCACTCCCAGATGCCTGGAGATCGAGGGACCGCTGATGGGAAACCTCGCTGCGATCTGTCCCGCAGCTAGCTCACCGGGTCTGAGTTCCTGCAGAATCTGCCGGCGGGTCGAGTCCGCCAGCGCGCGGAACACACTCGCCTCTTCCGCAGCGCTGACTTCCTGCATAGTTCGAAATTTAGCACAGGAGCTAAATAAGAAAACAGCCTCGTCATCCTGACCACCGGGAATACTCAGCCAGCCCCCTGCTCCGGGGGTGCAATATGCCCCCTCTCAAGGTCATCGGCCCGGGCGGCGAGGTAGGCGGCCCAGATGACCTGCCGCCACCTCAAGCTGATCTTGTCCCGCATCCGCGCGCTGGGCCTAACCCGCCCCGGCGGTCCCGCCGCCGGGCTGCCCGATGACTTCACGGTGTCCACCAGCGACATCCCCTACCTTCCCGGCCATGCCGAGCCGTCCCGGGACCTGCCGCCGGAGATCATGCGGCAGCTGTGCGACCAGCTCCCCGCCCTGGAATGCCAGCACGGCGTCAACATCCGCACCATCGTCGAGCTGGCCATCGACACCGGGCGGCGCCCCGACGAGATCTGCACGCTGGCCTGGGACTGCCTGACCCGCGACAGCGACGGTTCCCCGGTGCTCATCTACGACAACCACAAGGCCGGGCGGATGGGACGGCGGCTGCCGGTCACCGAGGCGACCGCGACACTGATCACCGGGCAGAAACAGCGGACCCGGGACCGCTACCCGCGTGCGCTGGTGTCCGATACCGAGGCCGTCCGGCAGCTCATCCGGCACCGCTACTTCCAGCCGCACGTCACCCCGCTGCAGATCTTCAACCGGGCCACCGACCCGTTCCTGCCTGCCGTGCGGCTCCACACCCTGGCCGTGCTCGCAGCCCTGGACGCCCGCGAGCTACGGAACCACGTGCTGGTGATCACGCGCCATCAGATGAGGCGTGAGGACATAACCCAGCTGAACGAGCTGGTGAGCATCAGGCTCACGCTGCTGTTCACCTACTCCGGTATCGATGACAAGCGGATCGAGCCCTACCCGTCGCATGTCGCCGCCGAGTCGCTGAAGCTGATGAGCGCACCGTCCCCGCGCCGGTACCGGACGATCTTGTACTGGAGGCCGCTGGTGCCAGGCCTCAACGACAGCGACGAGCACCTGGACCGGGCGCACAAGCTGAGCCTGTTTGCGGACGCCACGGTCTTCACCGGCTTGTTCTACCGCGATGAGATCGCCGCCTACTACCGGGCGAACGGACTGCCCGAACCATACGGGCAGACCGCCCGGCGGAAGATCGTCCCGGAGACGCTGGAACGGCGCGTGCTGACCGCGTTCGCTGATTCCGCGTCGCTGTTCCGCAAGACCTCGTGCGCAGTGTCGTTCGTGCACGGGCTGCCGGACTACAACGGGCACTACGGCATCCGCGAACTGTGCGACATCTGCCCGCTGGGGCAACTCGACCGGTGCCGCGACGCACACCGCATCCCGAGCGCCGGGCAGATCCACGATGCCGCCAGAGCGCTGCCCGAAGCCCGCGGCCTGACGGTCGCCAGCATTACCAGCCGGGCTGCCGCCGTGACGGGCCTGCCCGGCGAGCAGCCTCGCTACTACCTGCAGCACGCGCTTAACTTCCAGGTACACGACGCGGCGCACCCGCACCACCGCCGCCGTCATGGCCGGGCGGATGTGGGATGGGAGGCAGCAGATGACTGACTGGACCCGCCGACGTTACGCGGTGGTTGACGTTGAGGGAAATGGCCAGCAGCCCCCCGATCTGGTGGAACTGGCTGTCGTCCCCATCACCGGCGGTGTCATCGGCGAGCCGGTCTCGTGGCTGGTCCGCCCACCGCGCCCGGTCACGGCGATGGCCAGCCGCATCCACGGCCTGAACAACAGCGACCTGACCGCAGCACCTGTCTTCCCCGAAATCGAAGCTGAGGTCCGCGAGGCGCTCGCGGCCGACGTGCTGGTAGCCCACAACGCACCTATCGACGTCGGCGCCCTGCGCCGCCATCTCACCGGGTGGCAGTGCCCCGAGATTCTCGACACGCTCAAGCTCGCCCGACGGCTGCTGCCCGGGCAGGCCAGTTACCGGCTCGGAGCGCTCGTCACCGCGTTCTCACTCGCGGACGGCCTGCCAGCGGGTTTGTCACCGCACCGCGCCACCTATGACGCGCTGGTCACCGCGCGGCTGTTCGTGCACCTCGCCAGGAACGCCGACGAGAGCCTGCTGTCGGCTGGCGGTGCCGGATCGGGAGGCGGCGCTGATGCTGCGCGCCTTTTCTAGCCGCCGACGTGGCGTGTTCGTCAGCCCAGCCGAGCAGCCGGCGGCCTTCATCAGAGACCGGCTCCTGGCCTTCTTTGGTGCCGCCCACCTGATGGGAGCCTCCTGATGAGTGGTGAGCCNNGCCCGCGACGACGTGACCTGCGTGGCCAGCGAGCTTGGCGCGAACGCGATCAGGCACACAGCCAGCGGACGTGGCGGCTGGTTCGCTGCTGAAATCACCTGGCACGCCACGGTGGTCCGGGTCACCATAGCCGATTCCGGTGCGCCCAGCGGGCCGCGCCTGGTCGATGACCCGGCCAGCGAGAACGGCCGGGGCCTGATCGTCGTGCGCGGGCTGTCGGTGCGCTCAGGGGTCTGCGGCGATCACCGCGGGCGGCTCCTCTGGGCCGACATCCCCTGGGCCGGGCCGGCATCACCATTGCCCGCGCAGGACCCGTATGAAACGGCGATCCACGCGGCCGAAGCCAGCCTTGCCAGGCAATTCGACGGCACTCCGGCCTGGTTCGGCCGCTCCACACTCCAATGGTGGGCACTCACCGGCCGTCGCGGCCTGGTGTCCGCACCCACCGCACACGGACTCGCGACCCGGCTCAGTGCTATGGCCAGCTCGCCAGGTCCAGCACCCTCACGCGGCCCGAGCGGATCTGCTGCACGGGATCCAGGATGGCGGCAAGCTCGCCGCGCCACGCAGGCAGCCAGGCCGACACCGCCGGACCGGCGGCGCGGCATCGACTGGATGGCCCGTGGCCCCAGGTCCGCCAGTCCAGGTGCTGCGGTCCGCCCGCAGCCGCAGCCGCGCTGACGGCAGTAGCTGTCACGCAGGATCAAGCCAGCAGGACGAACGCATGATTGGCGGCCGGGCGACAGACCGGCAGCCGATGACACCCCTCAGAAGGTTTTTTTCGTGGTACGTAATGACACTAAATGGACCCGGCTGAATCTCAGCGGACTATCCTGAACTAATCCGGAACGTAAACATCGATGTGATCGCGTTCATCTCATTTGACACGGATACCGGTTATTAGCATAACTTGAGCCATAGTCCCGTCGCACTGGGTGAGGGGGCAGATCACCAGGCGGCGGACTACTACCGGATCGTTGAGATGGGATGAGGAATGGCTGGTCAGCTCCATACAGCCGCAGAGGCTGCGGGGATCCTCAAGGTACGCGAGTCGTGGCTGAAGACAAAGGCAGCGGCCCGCTTAATTCCATGCACGTTCATCGGCAAGCACCTGCGGTTCAGCGATGACGACATCGCCGAGATCATGAAGGCTGGGGCCCGCCAGCCAGTCACCGTACGCGAGCCAGGATCAGGGCGAAGAAGCGCCTGACAGCCGTCGGCCGACGGCGGCCACCGCAGCGAACCAGGNNGAGACCAAGGCCGCCGCGCTCGCCTGGGGCCGCGACCAGGAAGCCAGGATCCGGGAAGGCCGCTGGACTGACCCCAGCGCAGGCAAGATCACCGTCAGCGACTGGATCGGCTGGTGGCTGGCCATGCAGGACGTCGGCATCAGCACGGCCGACAACCGCGAGTACCTGATCCGGCGGTTCATCCGGCCCGCCTGGGGGACCAGCCTGCTGAACTCACTCAGCACCGAGGGGATCACCAGATGGGAGAACGCCCTGCCCGCCAAGGCAGGAATCTCCCAGCGCACCGCCCGCGCCGCGCGCACCCTGTTGTCCACCATGCTGGGCGACGCGGCCGCCGCCAAGCCACCGCTGATCCTGTACAACCCGGCGCTGCGACCCCGCAACCGTGGCCGCCGGACGGGCCGGCGCCTCGACCGCAGCCCGCAGCGGGCGTGGGCGACGCCGCTCCAGGCGTTACTGGTCGCCGAACGGTCCGCGCTGCTGTCTGGCCGCGGCGACGACTTCACCCTGGTCATCACGATCGCCTACACCGGGATGCGCTGGGGGGAGACCATCGGCCTCGAACGCGGCTACCTCTACCCGTCTGAGATCCACGTCGAATGGCAGCTCCGCGAACTCAACGGCGTCTTTCACCGCCTGCCGCCCAAGGATGACTCCTACCGCAGCCCCCACTGGGAGCCGAACCTCCCGGTCGACCTTCCCCCGTTCCTCGCCGGCCTGCTCACGAACCAGGCCCAGGCCCAGCCCCGCCAGCGGTGCGCCTGTACCGCGCAGCACGGCGGCAGCGGCCAGTACGTGTTCCTCGGCCCCGATGGCGGCCACTACCGGCGCAGCAACTACGCCCGCCGCGTGTTCCGCCCAGCCTGTGACGGACGGTACGAACCGGGACCCGGCCGCCCGGCCCGGCTGGTCATCGCCGACGCCACGATCTGGCCCGGCACACCAGTCGCCGCCTGGCCCCTCGCCCAGCCGGGCACCGGCACCGATTACCGGCCTCCCCGGGGCAGGGGAATCGCCGCCATCCCAGAGGACATCCCGCTGACCTGCTGGCTCCCGGTCAAGCCCGGCCTGACCCCGCACGGGCTCAGGCACAGCCACAAGACCTGGATGGCCGA
>DPMS01000352.1 GCA_003541285.1 Actinomycetota bacterium | reverse complement strand
CACGGCCAACGCCTACCTGGGTGGGTGGCCGATCGCGGAAGCGCTCACGGCTGGCGCGGATGTGGTCATCTGCCCCCGGGTCACCGACGCCGCGCTGACCTGCGGGCCCGCCGCCTGGTGGCACGGCTGGTCGCGCACAGGCTGGGACCGGCTGGCCGGCGCGGTCATCGCCGGGCATGTCATCGAGTGCGGCCCCCAGGCCACCGGCGGGAACTACCCGTTCCTGGATGAGATCACCGACCGGCGCTATCCCGGCTTCCCGATCGCTGAGGTGAGTGCCGACGGCAGCGCGGTCATCACCAAGCACAACGGAACCGGCGGGCTGGTCTCGGCCGGCACGGTGACCGCCCAGCTGCTGTATGAGATCGCCGGCCCGGACTACCCCGGCCCCGACGTGGTCGCCCACTTCGATTCGGTGCAGCTGACGGAGCAGGGCGCCGACCGGGTGCTCATCTCCGGCGCGAGGGGCAGCCCGCCGTCAGCCACGCTGAAGGTGGCGCTGAACTATCTCGGCGGATACCGCAACACGATGACCTTGGTGCTGACCGGCCTGGACATCGAGGAGAAGGCCACCTGGGCACGGCAGGAACTGTTCGGCCTGCTCGGCGGTGAGGACCGGTTTGAGGCGGTGGATGTCCGGCTGCTGCGTTTCGACAAGCCGGACGCGCCGGCGAACGAGCAGGCCACCGCGCATCTGCGGATCACCGTTTTCGGCAGCGACGCGGGCCGGGTGGGCCGCGGGTTCTCCGATGCGGTCATGGGCCTGGCGCTGGGCGGGTACGCCGGCTTCCACCCCACTTCCCCGCCCACGCCCGCGGCCGCCTACGGCGTGTACTGGCCCACGCTGGTCCCCGCCGACGTGGTCGAGCAGGCCGTGGTGCTGCCCAGCGGCGAGCACCGGATCGTGCCACACACCACGGCGAGTGCGGGCACCGCGCCGCCGGCCGCCGCCCAGGCAGGGCCCGGTGCCGGCCAGGCCAGTGCGGTGGAGCCGGCCGGGGACGGCGGGGCGGGGGCCGGCCTGGCTGGCGAAGCGGCCAGCGGCGGGACAGTGCGGGTGCCACTCGGCACGATCGCCGGCGCACGCTCGGGGGACAAGGGCGGCAACGCGAACGTCGGGCTGTGGGCGCGTGACCGCGCCGCATTCGGCTGGCTGCGCACCGAACTCACGGTGGAGCGCTTGCGCGCACTGCTGCCCGAGGCCGCGGAGCTGGAGATACACCGCTACGAACTGCCGAACCTGGCCGCGCTGAATTTCGTCATCGTGGGACTGCTCGGACGGGGGGTCGCGGCGTCTGCCCGGCCGGACCCGCAGGCGAAAGGACTCGGCGAGTACCTGCGGTCCCGGCTGGTGGACGTGCCGGCCGCCCTGCTGCCCGGCGGCGGCCGGCCCGCGCAGCCAGGAGCCGGTAGCGGCCGGCGTTGAGCATGCTGGAGAGCACCCGGGTGCGTGACCCCGGCCGCAGGGACAAGATACTGGCGGCCGCGGCGGAACAGATCGCCCGCCGGGGCTATCACAGCGTCAGCCTGGCCGAGATCGGAGCGGCGGCCGGGATCGTGGGTTCGGGGATCTACCGGCACTTCGGCAGCAAGGCGTCCATCCTGGTAGCGCTGCTCGACCAGGTCATGGACAGGCTGCTGGCCAGCGCCGCCCAGGCGGTCGCGGCGGGTGATGACGACGCCCGGGTGCTCGCCACCCTGGTGGCCGACCAGGTCGCCTTCGCCGTGAACGAGCGGTATCTGGTCCAGCTCTACCAGCGCGAGGTGCACACGCTGCCGGAGGCCGACCGGCGCCGGCTCCGGCGGCTGCAACGGCACTACGTCGAGGAGTGGGTGCATGTGCTGGCCGGGTTGCGCCCGGAACTGTCCGACGGCGAGGCCCGGGCACGGGTGCACGCGTCCATCGGCGCCATCCAGTCCGTCGCCGCCTACGACAGCGGCCTGCCACATGATCAGCAGGTAGCGCTGCTGAATCAGGTTGCGCGGGCCTGCCTCACAGCGCGGTGATCGTCACGCAGCAGCGGCCCTCGGCCGGGCCGGGCGGGTCGAGCTGTGCCTGGGCCGGCACGCCCAGTTCGTCGAGCGCGGCGCGCAGCAGGTGCAGGTTCAGGGTGCAGACCAGCTCGCGATGGCGCACCGCGAGGTCATGGAACGGGCAGTTGCCAAGCTGGGTCACCCCGGCCCGGGCGGTTCTGGGCTCGTAACCGACGCTGGCCAGCACCTCACCCAGGTCGCTGCCGCCCGCAGCCAGCTGCCGCCCGGCCCGGGCGGCAGCTTGTGCCACCGCGTCGCCCACCGGAACGGTGGATCGCCCCGCCGCTTCGACCGCGGAGGCGAGAACGTTGCCCGCGATCTCGTACCGGCGGGGCGGGAGCGAGACCTCGATCTGCCTGTGTGCCCGCGAGTACAGCTTGGCGGTGCGCCCGGCGCCGGGACCGGTCCGGCCTGACAGCCGGGCGAATCCCACCTCGAGCAAGCCGTCCTCCACCAGCCTGTCCAGATGGAACGCCGCAGTGGGCCGCTTCATGCCGGTCGCGTCGGCGGCCTCGTCCCGGGATACGGGCCGCTGCTGGGCGCTGACGTAGGCGTACAGCGCGCGCCGGGCCGGCTCGCCGAGCGCGGCCAGGGCACCGACGTCGCGTTCGGCACCGGGCTGGGCGGGCATGTCAGCCATGGTAAGCGGGCCAGCGGGCTCATCCGCCGCGCCGGGTGAGAGCGAGAAACTCATCGCGGCTGCGCGCGTCGGTCCGCAGATTCCCGCGCAGCGCGCTGGTGACCGTCAGCGCACCGCGGGCCCGCACACCGCGCAAACTCATGCACAGGTGCTCCGCCTCCACGACGACGCCCACGCCGCGGGCACCGAGGTGACCGTGCAGCCAGTCCGCCACCTGCTGGGTGAGCCGTTCCTGGACCTGCAACCCGGACGCGAAATGCTCGACCACCCTGGCGAGTTTCGACAGGCCGACGATCCGGCTGCCCGGCAGGTACCCCACGTGGGCAGTGCCGTAGAAGGGCAGCAGGTGATGCTCGCACAGCGACCGGAACGGGACCTGGCGGGCGACCACGAGCTCGTCGTAGCCCTCGTCGTTGGGGAACGTGGTCGGCAGGAAAGCCGTGGGCGTCAGCATCTCGGCCAGCGCACTGGTGACCCGCTCCGGCGTCTTCGCGCGGTGCTCGCCCTCCACCGGATAGCCGAGAGCCGCGAGCAGCTCGGCGACGGCCCGCTCGGCCCGGAGGCGGTCCACCCGCGGTGCTGCCCGGAGCGGGACGACGGTCTGCGCGGTCATGGACTCTCCTTCGGTGACACGGGTACGGCGATATCCGCTGTCCGGGCTGGGACACCGGCCCCTTCCCTCTCGGCGGGCCGTGTCCTTGCGGGTCGCCGGGTGCTCCCCAAGGCCGCCCGCCGACCCCTAAGAGAAGTATTTATTGACGATAGAACGTTCAGCCTTCTAAGGTCAAGATAGACAACTTTTAGAAATGAGGTACCCGGCTGGGCGCCGAGCAGGAGGAACAGGCCATGGCACGTCACACATACCTGATCGTGGGCGGCGGGATGGCAGGCGCCAGGACCGCACGGGCCCTGCGCGACCTCGGCTGCGACGACCGCATCGTGCTGGCCGGGGCCGAGCCGGAGGTGCGCGCAGGCCCGGCACCGCTCTTGCCGCTTCAGCGGGGAAGTCCACCCAGCGCGGTTCCGCGTTACAGGTGGGGGCCGAGCAGGGAAAGGTCGGCAGGGGAGAGCCGGTCGGCGGCGGTCTTCGCCTGGTGCCAGTAGGGATAGAGCAGCGGCGGGGCGCTGACCTGGTCCAGCCGCTCCCGCTGCGCCGCGGTGAGCGCCAGGTCGGCGGCGGCCAGGTTGTCGGCCAGCTGCTCGGCCGTCCGGGCACCGATCACCACCGAGGTGATCGCCGGCCTGCCCAGCGTGTACGCGAGAGCGACCTGGGCCGCCGAGACGCCGTGCTCCTCGCCGATGCTGACCAGCACCTCGATCGTGTCGTAGAGGCCCTCGCGGTTGTGGACCGGCGGCTCGCCCCAGTCGGTGAGCTGCCGCGAGCCAGCCGGCGCCTGCTCACCCCGCCGGTACTTGNNTGGTGCCTGCTGCCCGCGCCGGTACTTGCCCGACAGCAGCCCGCCCGCCAGTGGGCTCCACACCAGCACGCCAAGACCCTGGTCGACGGCGAGCGGGATCAGTTCGTACTCCGCCTCACGGGCCTGCAGCGAGTAGTAGATCTGCTGGCTGACGAACCGCGGCAGTCCGTGGCGTTCGGCAGTGCCCAGTGCCTTCATCAGCTGCCAGGAGGCGTAGTTGGAGGCCCCGACGTAGCGCACCTTGCCCGCGCGCATCAGCAGGTCGAGCGCCTCCAGGGTCTCCTCAAGCGGGGTGTGGCCGTCCCACTCGTGGACCTGGTACAGGTCGATGTGATCGGTGCCCAGGCGGCGCAGGCTCGCCTCACAGCCGGACACGACGTGGTGACGCGAAAGCCCGGCGTCATTGGGCCCGCGGCCCATCGGCATCCGGACCTTGGTGGCGACCAGCACCTGATCACGGCGCCCGCGCAGCACCTCGCCGAGGATCTCCTCGGACCGGCCTCCGGAGTACACGTCGGCGGTGTCGATGAGNNCGAACGTCATCGTGCCCATGGTCAGCACAGAGAGCCTCAGGCCGCTACGTCCCAGCGCTCGATATTCCATGGGCCGACCATATCCGACGGCCTGCTGGCCATTCCCTGGCCGGCTGCGGGACCTATGTCCCTGGCCGCGTGCCCGCGGCCGGCCGACCCTGGGGCTATGGCCGCTGCCCTTGCTTATGCCGCCGCTGCCGTGACCGGTCTGTGGGGCGTGGCGCACGCCATTCCGGCCCGCCAGGTACTGGCCGGGTTCGCGCCGGGGCCCGCACACCGGTGATCTGGTTCAAGGTCTGCCCGGTCCTGCTGGCGGCCTCAGCGGCGCTGCTGCTGGCCGCCAGCTTCGTGTGACGGTGCCCCGCGGGGCACGCGACCGGTGCCGTGCCGGTCACCGGCCGTACGCGCATCTGCGGGGCCGCCACCACTGGCCTGCGCAGCGCGCCCGCCACCGCGCCACGCACCAGCGATCCGGCCGCGTTGACGGCCAGCGTTCCCCACGGGAAGACAGAGTCATGCCGGGACTGGACGGCCAGGTCCGCCAGGTATCGCACCGGCGCGCCGACCACCGCGCCGACGACCACGACAAGCGCCGGCCTAGACGGCGGTCAGGCCCGCCGCGAGGCTGCCGGACAGGTACGGCCCGGCAATGGCGGCGTGGCCCGTCACGAGCAGGCTGCGGGTATCGAGCATGTAGGTGGAGAAGGTGGTGTACCCGCCCAGGATGGCACGGGCGGCGGTAACGGCAACTCCGCCCGTGCCGGGAGCCGGGCCGGCGGCCTGGGCGCTTCCGACCCCCGGGTAGCCAGATGGCCCGGTGATATCCGCACCTTCTTCCCCACCAGTGTCGTGCGGGTGATGCAGCACGACGCGATCGACCGGCCTGGCCTGGCCTGGCCCGGCTCCTGCTGGAACCGGAAATCCTGGAGTCCCTCGAACCGGACGCGCACCTGGTTGGCACGCTGCTGCGCCTCAGCCAGGTGATGCCGGAGGCGACCCGGGCGACGGCGCGGCAGGTCGTGACCCGGGTGGTCGCCGAGGCTGAGCGGCGGATCGCGGACCGGACCCGGTCCGCGGCCATGGTTGGCCTCACGCCGGTGCTGCATGACCCGGTCGAGGTGCTGTTCGGAACCCAGCTCGGCGGCCTTGGGTGAGCCGCACCTGCCGGGCCGGTCAGCTGCGGCCGGGACCGGCGGGTCCGTGACCGGCGTGGCTGGCGTGGATGGCGGCAGCGATCTCGGCAGCGTCCTTGTCGTCCAGGGTGAGATCCGCGGCTGGGAGCCAGCCGTCCACCTGCCCCGGGTTGCGGGCGCCCACGATCGCCCCGCTGACACCGGGGAAGGTCAGCGTCCACGCCACCGCTACCGCGCCCACGCTCACGCCGTGGCGCTCAGCCACGGGCCGCAGCCCTTCGGCCAGGGCGAGATTGCGGGTCAGCCCGTCCCCGGTGAAGTCAGGACTGGCGCTACGCCAGTCGCCGCTGCCCAGCCCGGCGGCCCGCTGGGCGGTGAACGCGCCGGTGAGCAGGCCGGAGGCCATCGGGCTGTACACGATCACGCCGGTGCTGTGGATGGCGCACCAGGGGATGACGTCGGCTGCCGCCTCCCGGTGGATCAGGTTGAGAGGTGGCTGCAGGGAATCGACGTGCCCGATGCTCTCGGCCACGTTCAGCTGGGCGGCGTTGTGGTTGGAGAGCCCGGCTGCCCGGATCTTCCCCTCGGCACGCAGGTCGGCGAATGCCTGCCAGTATTCCGCCAGCGGCGTCCCGTCCTCCGCTGGCCAGTGCATCTGGTAGAGGTCGATGCGTTCCACCCCAAGCCGCCGCAGTGACGCCTCCACCTCGCGGCGCAGGCTCGCGGGGCTGCCGACCCGGCGGGGCGGCTTTGCCCGGTCCGACTCGTCCCACACCAGGCCGCCCTTGGTGAAGACGTATGGCCGGTCGGCCGCGGGCAGATCGCGCAGGGCCCGTGCCACGACCTCCTCGGAGTGACCCAGGCCGTAGACGGCGGCGGTGTCGATCCAGTTGATGCCGGAATCCACCGCGTGGCGGATCGCGGTCACCGAATCCGTGTCGTCTTGTTCGCCCCACGCGAACGCCCATCCGCCGCCGCCGATCGCCCAGGCGCCGAACCCGACCCGGGTGATCGACATGCCGGTTCGCCCCAGGGCGGTTCGCTCCAGCGTGCCGCTCAACGATCCTCCTTCGATAGCGCCCGTCTGCTACCGGGCGGTGTACTGGACAGATACAGACTGGCCGTTGCCACACTCATTTGTCCAATAGCTAGAAGCGATTGGTTTATGCAAATATATTACTGAATATGGAGCTACGCCAGCTAGAGCACTTCGTGACGGTCGCCCAGGAACGGCACTTCACCAGGGCAGCGGAGCTGCTGCAGATCTCCCAGTCGGGCCTGTCCGCATCCATCCGGGCGCTGGAGACCGAGCTGGAGACCCCGCTGTTCGTGCGCAGCACCCGCCGGGTCGAGCTCACCGAAGCCGGTCGCGCGCTGCTCACGGAATCCCACCGCACGCTGGCCAGCGTGGCGGCGGCGCACGACGCCGTGGCCGCGGTGCGGGGGGTGATGAGGGGGTCGGTCAACGTCGGCGCGGAGCAGTGCCTCGGCGTGGTCGATCTGCCCTCGCAGCTGGCCCGGTTCCGGGCCGCACATCCCGGTGTCGACGTGCGGCTCCGGTTCGGGGGATCGGCTCAGCTGATCGACCAGCTCGCGGCCGGGCGGCTCGATGTCGCGCTGGTCGCGGGCATCGGATCTGCCCCGCCCGGGGCGCAGATGGTCCCGCTCGCAACCGAGCCGCTGGTTGTCCTGAGCCACCCCGGTCACCCGCTGGCGCAGCTGGCGTCGGCCGGGCTGGAGGCCCTGGACGGGGCGGTCCTCGTCGGCTTCCAGCCGGGCTGGGGTGCCCGGGTGCTGGCTGACCGGGCCTTCGCGGCCGCCGGCCTTGAGCACCGGGTCGAACTGGAGGTCAATGACGTCCACACGCTGCTGGATCTGGTCGGCCATAACCTGGGCGTCGCGATCGTGCCGCGGCCGGTCACCGCGAAGAAAGCGGCTGGCAGACTGCACGTCACGGCGCTGCGCGGGGAACTGCCGGAGTGGCGGGTNNGACGGCACCGGCCGCGCACTGCGGGTAACGCGGCCGGCCAGGCCACTTGGACGGCACCGGCCGCGCACTGCGGTAACGCGGCCGGTCAGGCCGCCGCGGGCGGGTCAGGCTCCAGGGCTGCCATGGCCGGCGCTGGGCGGGTGACCGGGCTGCGCCTGCGCTTGGCCTGCCGCCACCACAGGTAGGCGAGCGCGCCCAGCGGTATCGGCAGCAGATAGGTGACAGCCCGGAACAGCAGCACCGCCGCGGCCACCTTGGCCGCTGCCGCTGGGGCAAGCCCCAGGATCAGCGGTCCGGTCAGGCCCACCTCGACCACGCCGACCCCGCCGGGAGTGATCGGCAGGACCGAGAGCAGCCGGACGAACGCGAACGCGGCCAGCGATGCCTGCCAGGAAACCTGTGCCTGGGCCAGCCCGCTGGCGCGCAGGCAGGCGAGCAGCACCAGCCACAAGGTCAGGTGACTGGCCACGGTAGTCACACTGATGCGCAGCCAGCGCCGCTCCAGCAGTCCTGCGGCGCCGGCCCGGAATTCGAGCAGGATGCCCGAGGAGCGCCGCGGCGATGGGCGGCGGGCCAGCCGGCAGCCCACTGTGAGCAGCCGGGCCAGCATCGCGTCGGCCCGCCGCGCGAACGGCTCGCTGCGCAACGTGGCCCGGAACCCGACCGCGAGCAGGACAAGCACCCCGGCCCCGGCGTAGGCGGCCACTTGCGACACGCCATCTGCGTGGCCGGTGACCGCCAGGATCGACAGCGCAACCACCGGCAGCCCGAGCCGCGCGAACACGTTCCACAGCCCGGACACCAGCGTGTACCGAACGTACTCGCCGGTGGCGACCCCCCAGCTGGACAGCATCGCCCAGCTGACGCCCATCGCCACCGCGCCGCCGCCGGGCACGGTGTTCGCCACGGCGCTGGATCCCAGGTTCACCGTGGCGGCGTCCCGCAGCCGCAGCGACGGCAGCACCGCGGCGACCATCATCCAGGTAGTGACCAGGCTCGCCACCAGGGTGATGGCGATCACCCCGAGCCAGGGTGCCGGCATCGCCCGCAGGCTGCCCCAGACCGCCCCGTACGAGGCGATCCGGGGTAGTGCGAACCCGAAGACGCCCGCGATGACCAGCAGCGAGAGGGCGCCCGTCAGCAGCCGCCGCCATGGCCTGGCCCGTCCGGGCGCCGGTGGGCCGGGCGCCGGTGGGCCGGGCNNCCGGGCGCCGTCTGCGGGCAGGCGGGAGCCTGCGCCGTGACCGTCATCAAGTGGGTCAGCCCCCGATGGGCGTGAGGACCCGGTCCGGCAGGGTCTCGGCTGGCTCCGCGACTTCGTCCGGGCTGGTGATGCGCTCCGGGTTGGCGTCGTCGGCACGGCGCCGGTGCTGCTCGATCCGCTCCGGGCTCGGCCAGCGCACGTTGGCCGCCCAGCCGAGCCGCTCGAACAGGGCGATCAGGCCGGCGGACAGGTCGATCTGGCCGCGGCCGACCCCGTGCCGGGCCGATGTCGGGTCGGAGTGGTGCAGGTTGTGCCAGCTCTCACCGAAGGACAGCAGTGCGAGCGGCCACAAGTTGGTGGCCCGGTCGAACCGGCGGGTGCTGAAGGGCCGGCTGCCGATCACGTGGCACAGTGAGTTGACGCTCCAGGTGATGTGCTGAAGCAGCGCGATCCGGACCGCGCCGCCCCACAGCAGGGCAAGCAGCGCGGCGCGCAGGTCGCCGCCGATCGCCCAGCCCAGGGCGAACGGGATAGCGAGCGAGACCACGCTGAGGGCGGGGAAGGCACCCGAGATCTTGCGCAAGGTCCGGTCGGCGAGCAGGTCAGGCACGTAGCGTTCGGCGGGCGTGGGGTCGGCGTGGAACATCCACCCCATGTGGGCATGCAGCAGCCCGCGGAGCATCCCGCCGAAGCTGGTCCCGAACCGGTAGGGGGAGTGCGGGTCGCCCGGCCGGTCGGAGAAGGCGTGGTGGCGGCGGTGGGTGCCGACCCAGGCGATGAGCGAGCCTTCGAAGGCCATCGAGCCTGCCAGGGCGAGTGCGATCCGCAGCGCGGGCGCCGCCCGGAAGCTGCGGTGGGTGAAGTACCGGTGGTAGCCGACGGTCACGCCCAGCCCGGTGATCACGTACAGGCCGGCCAGCAGCAGCAGGTCGGTAAGCCCGACGCCATGGCCCCAGGCCAGCCAGATGGCCGTTGCCAGCCCGGCCAGGGGAAGCACGGCCAGAGCGGCGGTCACCCCGACCTGCAACGGCCCGCCGATGGGGAGGACACCAGGGGCGGTGTCAGGGAAGGGGGTGCTGCCGTCGTAGGCGTCAGTTACTCGTGATGGGGGCATACAGGTGGGTTCTCCTCGTCAGGAACCGGATCATGCCGGCCGGCACTCGTCAGCTCCGACGGGGGGACGGCAGGCGGACGGCATAGCAGGGCACCGGCCGTCGGGGGACTGTCATCAGTCCCGGATATTCAGCTAACCAGCCGCTAAACCTTGGGGAAAGAAGCAAACCGAGCAAGGCTCATGACGCACGCAGATCACCAAACGCACGCCTGCGCCGGGCAGGCTGCCGCGTTCTGGCTTCCCCGGCGGGCTCTGGCAGCCAGCCCCGGTGGGCCGCCAGCCGCCTGGCCCCGGCGATGACGGCCTTCACCTGGTCAGATGTGTCACCCGCCCGCCAGAGCACCGACCACGGGTACTGGCACTCCGGTTCCACCAGCGGTCGGTAGACGATGCCGGTGAGCACGGACGCGCATGACGACGGCACACACGGGATGCAGCGTCCCTGGGCGGCCAGTTCTGCTGCGGCCCGCACGCTCCCCACCGTCCCCGGGAACAAGGTGGGGGTGAAGCCGGCCGACCGGCATGCCTCCACCACCAGCTGGTTGAGCTCGGGCGCGCGGGCCTCGTCGGAAAGCAGCAGTGGCTGCCCGGCGAGCCTGGCGACCGGCACGGCCGGCAGTGCCGCGAGACAATGACCGTCCGGGACCAGGATGCCGAGCGGGTCGAGGCGGATCAGCTCGGAAGCCACCTCCGGGGGAGCGAGCGAGGCCCGCCCGAAACCGACATCGAGCTGCCCGTCGGCGATCATCCTCAGCTGGTCGGGGACGCCCGTCTCCACCTGATGGATCTCCAGGTCAGGAATGTGGTCCTGGACGTCGCCCAGGACCAGGTTGACCGCGTCGCAGCTCGCATCCACGATCCCGGCCCGCAGCATCGGCGCCGGGCGGGCGGCCCGGCGTGCGGTGGCCGCGGCCCGCTCGGCGTGCGCGAGCATCTGGCGGGCGTCGACCAGGAACGACGCGCCGGCCGGGGTGAGGGCGACGTGGTGGGTGTCCCGGTCGAGCAGGCGCACCCGCAATTCGCGTTCCAGCCGGCGGATCTGCTGGCTGAGCGCTGACTGGACGATGTGCTCACGCGCCGCTGCCCGGCCGAAGTGCAGTTCTTCGGCAAGGGTGACGAAAAAACGAAGCTGACGGAACTCCATGGGCTTTCTGTCCGGTTCTTGGACCCCTGTCCGGTTGCCGGCCTCGCTCCAGTATGCCGGCTCCGGGCCGATGCCCTGGCCGTTTCCCCCCAGTAACCCGGTGAGGCCGGTCACTGTGCGCGGCGGCGGCCACCCAGGCGGTGATCATCGTGCGGGACCCTCCGCCGGGGGGTGCCTGATGCCAGCGGATACGGTTGAATCACCGGGTGAGAGCTGTGCCGCCGGTTAAGGACGCCGATGTGCCAGGTTTCTGCCGCGCGCTGGGTATCCCCGGCCTGGCCGACATGCACGTGCACTTCCTGCCGCCACGGCTGCTGCGCAAAGTCTGGGAGTACTTCGACGCGGCGGGCCCGCTGGTGGGAACCGTCTGGCCGATCCGCTACCGCTGGCCGGATGAGCAGCGGGTGGCCCACCTGCGGGCGATCGGCGTCCGCGCGTTCAGCGCCCTCGCCTACGCCCACCGCCCGGGCATGGCCGCCGGCCTCAACGACTGGACCCTGGATTTCGCCCGGCACACACCCGGCTGCCTCGCGTCGGCGACGTTCTACCCCGAGCCTGGCGTTCTGGAATATGTGACCGCGGCACTGGACGCGGGAGCGCGCGTTTTCAAGGTGCACCTGCAGGTGGGCGGGTTCCCGCCGGATGAGCCGCAACTGCTGCCGGTGTGGGGGCTGCTCACCGAGGCGGGTGTGCCGGTGGTGGTGCATGCCGGGCACGCCCCGGTGGGCACCGTCCACACCGGCCCGGAGCCGTTCGGCGCGCTGCTGGCGCGCTACCCGCGGCTGGCCGCGATCGTGGCGCACCTGGGCGCCCCGGACTACGAGCAGTTCCTGCGCCTCGCTGAGACCTACGAGCGGGTCGCCCTGGACACCACAATGGTCTTCACACCGTTCTTCGAGCACCTCACCCCGTTCCCGGAACGGGCGCTGCCACGTCTGCGCGCGCTCGGGCTGGCCGGCAAGGTGCTGCTGGGCAGCGACTTCCCGAACATCCCCTACGCCTATGCCGAGCAGATCGCGGGCCTGGCCCGGCTGGATCTCGGTGAGCAATGGCTGCGTGCGGTCTGCTGGAGCAGCGCCGCCCGCCTGTTCGGATTGACCGCCAGCGGTTCATAGCCAGTTCTGAAGCGGCGCACAGTGCCCGGAGAGACCCGGCTGGTTTTCTCGAACCAGATGAAAGGCCGGCGGAAAGCCCGGCGGCCGTACAAGGGGGAAACTCAATGACCGCGCTGGTCCTGGCCAACTTCCTGCTGGCCATCCCGTTCCTGGTGGCCTTCATCGCCATCCCGCTGTGGATGACGTTCAAGCGCCCAGAGACCGGGGCCGACCACTCCCGGGCGCACGGGTACCTACGTTCCCGGCCCGCGCTTGTCCCGGCAGCCGCGTAACACCTCGCCGCCGCTGCCGGCCATCCCGGGAGGCATGACGCCGCCGTGCGGGTGAGGGGCTCCGGCCCCCACCTTCGCGGCGGCGTCTGTGCTTTTCCCCTGGCCAGTTCCGGTGACCGGGGGGTGAGCCGGAGAGCAGCGCCACCCCCTTCCGCTGTCTCCCCAAGGTGCCGTCCGGCGGTCTGCGCCGGGACCTGTGGCCCTTACCGGCATGCGGTAACGGCTGAAGACTCGACGGTGGACGCCACGACGCGGCGCCGGTGAGGCCCGGGACGGCGCGGCGGCCGGTGGGAAGTGATGGCGGTGCTGGAAGTCGAAGGCGTCAGCAAGAGTTACGGGGACGTGCGCGCGCTGGACCGCTGCACCTTTTCTGCCGCGCCCAAACGCCTGACCGGACTGCTCGGCCCCAATGGCGCGGGCAAGACCACGGTGATGCGCTGCCTGCTGGGCCTGGTCGAACCCGAGCAAGGGATCATGCGGTGGCGAGGAGAGCCGATCACGGAAGTCCTGTGGCGCCGTTTCGGCTACATGCCGGAAGAGCGTGGCCTCTATCCCTCCATGGTGGTTCGTGAGCAGATCGTCCACTTCGCCCGGCTCTCCGGCCTGGCCCGGCCCGCCGCCCAGCGGGCCACGGAGACCGTCATCGGCCGGGTTGGCCTGGCGGACCTGGCAGGCCACCGGGTCGAGGAACTCTCGCACGGCAACCAGCAGCGCGTCCAGCTTGCCATCGCCCTGGTCCATGAGCCGGAACTGCTCATCCTC